>JAVHQG010000384.1:0-28363 GCA_036171035.1 Bacteroidales bacterium | reverse complement strand
GAGCGAGCCTGTGGGTTGTTTAACGAAATTATTGGCGTTTTCTTGCTGACACTATCTATAATTTCTTAGTTTCAATGTTAAACATTTGGCAGCATCCTAATAAGCAAGCGGATTGTGTACAACTCCGTGACAAGTAAGGTAGCAACGACCATGTCCGACACCAATATCTTCAAAACGTAAATTTCCATTTGCAGCGGTAACAACATCACTACGGAAATTAATAAGGTTTGAATTATTTGTAGCATTCCCTTGTGAACTACTAATTCCATGTGGATCGTGGCAAGTGTTGCAAGGAGTTTTTTGGTCAACAATATGTTTTTTATGTTCAGGGAACGAACTCATATCACTTAAAATATTTGATCTGTTGTGGCAACTATAACACAGGGCATATGCCGAAGGCGACTCAAAAGTGCCATTTGCAGAAGTAGCTCCATCAGCTTTCAGATATTGATATTTCATAATCTGCGGATAAATAGATCCATGCGGACCGGCTGGTGATCCTGCACCATCGCTTGCATGACAATCAGTGCAATAAATCGCAGATGTAACAGAATATGGGGAGATCAAACTTGTAGATACTTCAGAATTATTTCTGGCACCAATAACGGGATGAAACGAGGGATTTGACGTAGCAAATTCAAGACGTGTATCATTTTGCTCAATCACCCGACTAGTAGATGATGGAGTTGCAGGGCTAGTTGAATGGCAACGAAAACAAATTTCATATTGATATTGTACTGATTTCACGGCACTTCCTGCAGCACCAATTCCAATTGTCCCTTGATTATATCCGCTCACATTTGGGGCAGTTGCAGACTGATTTTTAGTGGCATGTGGGTTGTGGCAATCTGCACATTCAACATGTTTATTTGTAACCATTGCATTTTCATTTGCATCGTGCACAAGTGTATAACCAGACACATTGTGTTTATATGCTTTAGTAAACTGAACCTGAATATTTTTTGTTGATGAAGCAACATTTCCGTTATGGCAATCAAAACAATTTGCTTCTTCAGCTTGGTATTTTAATAAACGTTCTTTTCCTCCTGCTGTGTGAGGATTATGACAATTTTCGCAGGCATTTTCAGCAACGGAAGAATACGACGTATGAAACCATGGATTACTCCCCATGCCATTCCATACGGCATTTGAATTTCTGTGCGAACTATTTGTCCAATCATCTTTTTGGTGACAACTAACGCACAATGCAGAATATTGATTTGTATTAGTAAGAAATTGTGAATACATGTTTTTATGAGGATCGTGGCACGATACACACTGAACTTTAGAACCCTCAAGTTTTACAGGAGTTGTGATTGCAGCAGGATCTTTTAATTCATTATCCATTGAAGAAAGGGCAGCATTGTAAAGAAAAGAAACTGGATGATCGTTACTTAGATCTGTAGAAAGATTCGATTTCCCGGCTGGAATGTATGATACTCCATTTTCAAATGATAGATTTTCTTTTCTGCTCAATACATTTCCCAACGCAATGGTTCCATCATGGCAAGAAAGGCATAATATGGAAGAACCGTCCGGCTGACCAGGCATTGCTTTCATTGTAGAGCTATTGTACAGAATATATGATTGTCCCGGTGTTCTTTTGTTCCAAAGTGGTCCAATGGGGTTGCTTGTGTGAGGAGTATGACAAAAGAGACATATTTCAGACTCGTTTGTAGATTTTACTTTACCGTTACCGGTAACTGATAGATTATGCTCAGTAACAATAATTGATTGTGCGCTTAAAAGAGCAGAAACCAGCATCAGGATGAAGGATATAGATATTAATTTTATCATTTCAGTTTCTATTTATAAGTTGAAAAACCTGAACCCGTGAATTATAACTATCAGCTACATAAATATAATCGTTATTATCTATATAAATTCCACAAGGCATCCAAAATTGTTCAGTTTCACGACCCTGTGAACCAAAGCTCCAAAGAAAATGACCCGATTTATCAAAAATCTGAATTGCATTAAACAATGCATCAGCAATATATATATTACCGTGAGAATCAGTAGCTATGCCTTTAGGTCTTGCAAAATAGCCTGAAGCATCGCCTAATGTACCAAATGTAGAAACAGCAGCCCCACTTCTATTTAATATTTGTACTCTAAAATTCATAGCATCCACAACAAAAGCTTCTCCAACAGAATCAATCCACAAAAATGTTGGATAATTAAATTCACCTAACTCACTTCCGTGAGTGCCTATATATTTTATCAAATTACCATTATCATCAAGTACTGCAATTCTATGTGCCGCAGTTTCAACCACCCAAATTTCATGATTTTGTTTTGAATATGCAATCCCTGTAGGCTGTGATAAATGTAAAGAATCATTCAAAACATGTAAATCTTTTTTTTCAGGATTATATGAATATATTTTATTCTGATATGAATCGGTAAACAATAAATCTCCATTGTCATTCTTACAAATTCCTACAAGTGAGACAAAACTAACATTCTTTTTTTTAAGAAGTTTTGGGATTTCAGCAAGATCTTTTTCAATTTCTATAAGTTCTCCAGTCCCTTGATCTATAATCCAATATGTGTCAGGGTTTAATGCGAATACCGACATTGGTTTCGACAAAGCCGGATTTTCGTCGCCAAAAACAACCGACGATATCTTATCTTTAAATGTTTTATTTTTTGATTTTCCGGATAGTGCAGGAAACTGATTAATCCATCGTACAAAACTAAAACTATCTGTGGATGAAATTATTTCAGAAGCGTGATTCCCTTGCGCCTGAACATTTATAAATATAAATACAGACAAAAAAAAAGAGAATATATATCTGAAATAACTAAACATATTTTTTTATCAAACACACAATTAATAGCACCAGTTAACGAACATATTGCTTCTCGCCATGACATCCGGGGAAACATGATCCACCTTTTTCATTGTCCTTGTAATTTAACTTCATTGTCATGTTACCAAATTTAACAGTCTCATTAATGTTAAATTTATTATTTGATGCATGAATATTATGACATAGTTTGCAACTGCGTCCCTTCTCTCCGTTTATATGCAGGAAATGCAGGTTTTTATCTCCATTTCTGAATCCTGTTGCGGAAGTAGTTGTTTGTGCGCCTATCAGTTCAGCGTCATGGCAAGAGAAACAAAGTGCAAAAGAATCCTTATTGGCACGAACATATTCACTTGTTGGAAATATGCCGATTAGGAGATTTGCAAAATTTGACCCGTGTGCTACGTGACACGATGCACATCCACTTTCAATCGCACTGTGAACATATTTGCTTCCTTCAATAAGCTTCTTCATGTTAACAATTTTCCTGTTCCCAACAGTAATGGCTTTGTTGTGACAGGTATAGCACAATTTGTTATCATCAGCCAGAGTTAATTTTTTTCCATCAGATGAATGAGAATTATGACAATTGGAACATGATTTTGAATCATTTACCGGTCCATGTTTTTTTGAAATCTTATCAAATTTATCTTTCTGCTCACCATGGCATGTAAAGCATAAACCAGGCAGATTTTCAGTTAGATTAAAACCTTTTTCTCCGGTTTGTGGGTGGCTCATTCCTTTGCTCTTATGGCAATTATCGCAATCTTCTGATGCAGGATGAACAACTGGTTTGCTGTTAATTGCAGCGTGACAATCGAGACATTTTTTATTGTCGCTTTTGCCGTAAACAGTAAAATTAAAGTTTACCAGAAAAATGAAGGTTAATAATGATGTTATGATAAAATATTTATACATATGTTCTGCAATATCTACTATCTGATACCAAGTTCTAAGTTTGATTTTTCGAGTCTGTTCATTTTTTCAGCAGGACTTTCATAATTAAATTTCCTGACAAGTTTGAAATAAGCACCCTTCATTCCAAGTTCTTCTTTTATATAATTTCGCTGATACATTTCGAGACCAAGATTTACCTGTATTTGGCGATATGTTAAACCATATTCAATACCGGCTGTTAACAGATCAAGATTGATTTCTTTCCCGCTTTGATTGCGATATCCAAAATCAAAACCGAGCTTACTATGTGATGCAATTTGATATGAGACCTTACCTGAGACATCAGCAAAAACCTGATTCGATTCGTTGTCAAGCAGATAGTAATCGCTATAGTTTGCATTCAAGGTAGTAGATAATTTATTAAAAAATTCTTTTTGCAAAGTGGCATAGTAACGAACCAATCTGTATGGAACAATTTTGCTATCATAGTTATCAAATTCAACACCACCACTTGCAAATCCATAATTTAAGCGTAATCCGGCAACATTTTGATTAAAATAATTCAGTGTAATAAATTCAGTATTTTCAAGATTCCTATAACTTTGAATTGCACCACGATAATATATTTCAATCACATTATTAAAGAGAAGCATACTCGCTCCAAAAGAGTTATTATCTAAATTATACGCATAAGAACCAGGGTTTGTAGAGACATAATCAACTTTTATTTGTGTGTTGTTTGGAATTTGACCACCCGGTAAACGCTGAATTTCGACATAACTTGTATGTTTAATTACAATATAATCATAATTTTCCAGATAATAAAATGTGTTTGAGAAATCTTTTACTTTTACTGACGACAACACAACATTTGGCTGGTGCAATAAAACAATCTGACCATCGGTTAAAACATGCTCCTCGTTATAAATCTGCATATCAACCTGTGTTTTAACCATATTATTTTGATGCATCTGATATCTGTAAAATAAATTCAGCCGATGCTTTCCTAACTTTTTGGTATAATTCAAATCAAATCCTAATTTATTTACTGTTTCATGATAAGCAGTATGATTCATGTCTGACCACTCATAACTGACACCAGTATTTACGCTTTCATAGATTTTTTTACGCAACATTCCTTTCACGTTATTTTGAATCATTTTAACATTTGGGCGAACAACATCATTAAAATTATAATTTGCCGTAAACATGAATCGTTGAGGGAGATCTAGTGAAAGATGTTCATTTGCAATAAATCGCTCAAGTGTGTCAATACCAACCTGATAATATTTATTAAGATTCGACATGAAATTATATTTTTTATTTTTATCAAGAGCAATATCATCCCTCAATTCAAAATTGTCTATTTTGTTTTTAAGCGCAGAAGTTAGAGCGTCTTTTCTTAAAAATTCATCATGAGTATAGATGAACTCATTTTTATCTCTGCTGGTAATTGATTTTGAAATTTTTCCCTGTAAATTGTCTTGATTTATTTTAAATTGGCGACCTGTAGCTATTTCCTGCTGTTTCCAGTCTGTGTGGTTATAGCTAATAATTGTGGGCAGCACTTTGTGCCGGAATGAAAATTGCCCACCGTACTGTTGGTTTTCAGATTTAATATTTGTGAAATTTCCCCTATTTAAATAGCTCTGATTATAATTTACATACCCTATCAGATTTACAATTTTGTTTTGAAAAAAAGTTCCTTTAATTCCTGCTTTTCCAATAGTTCTTTGCTCTGCTCTATCAGGAATCACCAAAAACTTTTCTTGATTAAATTCAGGATTATATTCAATTTCAGCATCAAGAATGAGGAAATTAGGATTCCAAACATAATTGCTGGAGCGCAATAATATACCACCGGAATAAAATGTTGTACCATTAACATCTTTCAAATAATCTGTTTTATAGGTTTGCTCACGATAAAAGCCATTAGCCCTAGCTTCTCCATAAATTCTGGTAAATCTAAAGAATGGATTATTAACTGTTTGTTGTTGAGCAAAAGCACTTACAGTAAGCAAGAAGAAAAGTGGTAATAATATTTTTAAATAATTGTTTCCCATTCAGACTATCTTAAAATAAATTTATCATCGCCTCCGTGCGGATTATGGCATTCGGTACAACTTGTTTCATTTATTTCTTTATGAACCTCATTTTTAAGAATCGCTTCTTTTTGATGGCAGTATAAACATATTTGCTGACCCGTTCGTAAAACCAATTTTGCATTTTTAGAAAAATGTGGACTGTGACATGTAGTACAATATCCGCCTACAACAGGACCATGAAGATATTTATATTTATCTTTAAAATTGGAATGACATTCGTAACAAAGATCAGGTTGTTTGATTCTAGTCTTACTTTTCATTCCATCATCATGGCACATTTTGCAATCTCTGCTCAAATATGGTGGATGAGTGACTCCTTGTGCTGCAATCATTTTTTGTGTAATTGCGAGTGCTTTTAGACTATCTGCATTTGTTGTTTGTGCAGATGTATTTGATGATGTATGAGCAGATGTACTATCCTTTGGAACTCCATCAAAAATAGTATATAGTAACTGATGGCGCATTTCAGGAGAACATCCAAAGAATACGATAACTGAAATAACTAAAAATACAAATATGAAATTACTGTGTTTCAATGAGTTTTATTTTTTTTTCGATTCAATCATTCCATATACGTTTACTTTTTCAGGACCATATTGATTGGTTACATATATTAAATACTTAAGTGTATAACTTTCATCAACAAATTTCTGAAAGTAATTCATATTCGTATAATCAATTGCAACGCTTGCCGGTAACCACATGTATCCCGGACCTTTGTATGGTCCACCAAAGTACATCAAAAGCTTCCCATTTTTATCAAAAATTTGGGTATTATCGAAACCTGCATCAACTACAAATAAATTTGATTCCTTGTCAACAGCAATACCTTTGGGTCTTGCCATCTGACCAAGGGCGTTGCCATACGTGCCTACTGAACGGATATAAGTACCCTTAATATCGTAAATTTTGATTTTAAAATCACCAAAATCTGTTACATAAATTTTCCCATCTGCAGCACATAGATTAGTTGGAGAGTATAGATAACCTTCATCTCCTGACTCAACATCAGGAAAGGAGTATTTTAATTTCAATGAATTTTTATCGTACACATTTATCTTGTTATTCTTAAGATTAGTTACTAAAACCAAACTATCTGTTACAAAAACATCTGTTGGCTTAAAATTATCAATTTCGCCTAAACAATTTAGGTATTTCCCTGTTTTATCAAAAATCACAATTTGGAAACGTTTTCCGTCAGCCACATATAGGTTTTCATTTGCATCAACCACACAATTTAATGGAAGTTGCAGCTCACCTTTTCCTGTAGGAATAAAATTACGAAATGTATGTTTTTCCAGATCAATAATTTCTAATCCTTTAATACCAGGATCACTTACATATATTTTACTTCCATGAACCTCCACACCATATGGCTTTGTAATTGAATTAACGGGTGCATCCCCTAAAACGAAAGAAGCAAACGAGGAACGTTTCCCCACAACATTTTCAGAACTACTGAAACTTGTTAGATATTGTATTCTGGCAGAATCAGGTGGAGCCGGAAAAATAACCACTCCATCAGATTTTATAGTTATCAAACGCGAACACGATGAAATGGCAAGTACAAATACAAGACCGCAAGAAATATATAAAAACTTAGAAAATTTATAAATCATAATAATGCTGAATGTGCATATCAAAACAAAGAATCAATGAATAATTCTTAAAATTCAATATACAGCACCGAAAATTAATTTTTACTTATTGTGACAAGTCAGGCACAGGGCACTTCCCACATTACTTTTACGAAGTAATGAAGCATTGCCTCCGGAATTATTATGAACATCGTGGCATGAAGCACACTGCATTTTCCCATTATACAGCATATCTGCATTAATTGATGTTCCTATTCCGGAACTTTGTGTTGATGGATCATATAATCCATGATCTGCTGTTGATAATGCAGTGTTGTAAGTAAACGAAATAGGATGGTCATTACTCAAATCAGTACCGAAATTATTAAAACTTCCAATGAAATTTGTACCATCTGTAGTTCCACTAAAATTTTCAAGTGCAACTGTACCATCATGACAACTTAAACATAGTTTTGAGCTTCCATCAGGTTGACCAATAGTAGCTGCTCCATTAAATGTTGGAGACGAGTAGAGTGTGTAAACAGAAGAAGTAGTTGTATGATTCCAAAGAGGGGCATCTGCAACAACTTGTGCTTTATGAGGTGTGTGACAGACAATACACAACTCATTGCTTTGATTCCAAAACGTAGCAGAAAAATCATGAGCTGAACCAGAGATACCTTGTCCAAAACCTGCAAAAGCAAGCATGATAAAAATTGAAACAAAAAATAATTTTCTTTTCATAATGATAACAAATTTTAAAAATTATGTGGCAAATATATATATTTATTGTAAAGTTAAATCTAAAATCGAAAAATGTTGCATAACACCATGACATGTTATTAAACATTACAATAATAGATTTCAGAATGTTGTTTTATATCTAATATTGCACAATAAACTTTTAAATTTAATTTCTATGAAAATGACTGTTTTATTCAAATTTACTTTAAGCGTAGTTGCTTTGTTTGTAAGTGTTAACTTTATTCAGGCTCAAGCTTACGTTGGTGCCGATAAATGTAAAATGTGTCACAACAAGGCAGAAAAAGGAGAACCATTTAACAAATGGAAAGCCTCAAATCATTCAAAAGCAAATACAGCAAAAGATGTAGCCGGAAAGGCTGAATGTGAAAAATGTCATGCACCTGTTGCAACATTTAAAGCTGAAGGCGTAACATGTGAAGCTTGCCATGGTGCAGGTGAAAAATACAAATCGATGGCTATAATGAAAGTTCTAGCTGATGCAACTAAAAATGGTTTAAGAATTCCAAATGAAGCAACATGCAAAACTTGTCACGATGCAGCAAAAGCTCCAAAAGGACATAAAGCTATAGCTTTTGATTTTAAAGCTCAAAAAGCTAAAATTAAACATTGGACAAAATAAAAAAGTAAGATTTTTATCAATTAACTCCTTTGTTTTCTATTGCAGATTTCAAAGGAGTTTTTTTTTATATATATTTGGAGCAAACTATTTTACTGAATTTGTAATACCAATGATAAAATGAAAAGATTTTTCAACCTAATCGTATCGACCAAAACAACGGCAGTTCTTCTTGTTTTATTTGCAATTGCACTTGCATCTGCAACATTTATTGAAGATAAATATGATACTGCATTTGCAAAATCATTAATCTATAATGCAAAATGGTTTGAAGTTGTTTTACTGTTGCTTACCCTGAATTTTATAGGGAATATTTTTCGTTTTAGATTATTTAGAAAAGAAAAATTTGCCATCTTAACTTTCCATCTTGCTTTTATTTTGATGATTTTAGGTGCTGCCGTTACTCGATATTTTGGCTACGATGGCATGTTGCATCTCCGCGAAGGAGAAGCCGGGAACATTATGTACAGCACCGATAGCTATGTACAAATTAAAGTAAATGATGGTACAAAAGATTACAGTAAAGACATCCCATTTATTTACACAGAAGGAGCCGAAAAGCAGCTTCATGCAAGCATTAAAACCGGGAATAATAGTATTGCTGATATTTCTGCTATCAAATATATTAAAAATGCAAGAGAAACATTAATGGATCTGCCACAGGATGGATCAAGCTTTGTTGAAATTGTTGTTGCAATGGAAAAAACTAAAGAAACCATCTTTATTCAAAAAGGAGAAGTAAAAAACTTTGGATCATTGTCAATAGCATTCAACAAACCCGAAGCTCTCAATACGATTCAGATTATTGAGGAACAAGATAGTTTAAAAATTCGATTTCCCTATTCAGTTACAAAATCAGATATGAATGGAGCAAACATCATAAATATCAGGAATGATTCAGTTGTTCCTTTTATTTTAAATGATGTATATCAGACAAAGGGGGCACTATTTGCATTAACAAAATTACATAAACATGCAGAAAAGACGCTTACTGAAGGACCTGCTAATGAGAAAAATGCAGATGCGATTCTTTTTAATGTTTCTGTAAATGGGAAAACCAAGACTGTTACTGTATATGGAGGAGCAGGGTATAGCGCAAATTTTCAAAAATTTGAAATGGAAAAACTTCAGTTTCAATTTGGATATGGAGATAAAGCCATACAATTACCATTTTCAATAAAACTCAGAGATTTTATCCTGGATAGATATCCCGGATCAATGAGTCCATCGTCATATGCAAGTGAGGTAACATTAATTGATACAAGAAACGGCGTAAATAAAGATTTCAGGATTTTCATGAACAATGTGCTAGATTATGATGGATATAGATTTTTTCAATCCTCATACGATGAAGACGAAGGAGGCACCATCTTAACTGTGAATCATGATTTTTGGGGTACAATTATTTCATATGCCGGTTATTTATTTTTGGGCATTGGATTTCTGTTTACGCTGATGAGCAAACACTCAAGATTTGCGACACTTCGCACAAAAATCCGCAATATTAGAATAAAGAGAAAAGCAGGTATTGCTACCGTAATTCTTATGCTTATTAGCTTTGGTTTTGCGAGAAGCCAGAATGTTGTAAATGAAAAACATGCTGATAATTTCGGTCATTTACTTGTTCAGACGTATGATGGAAGAATTGGACCCATGCACTCGTTAGCGATTGATGTCATGCATAAAATATCTCGAAAAGATATATTTGAAGCAGAAGGAAAAGGGAAAATGAATGCGATACAAGTATTTATTGATATGTCTATTGACCCTGAATTTTGGAAAAAGCAACCAATTATTTATGTAAAAGATAAAGCTGTAAGAGCTATTATAGGCACTACAGAAAAATATGCTGCATTTAATGATTTTATTACAAATCAGACCCAATATAAATTAAATGATCTTGTTGAAAAGGCTTTTAGAAAAAAACTTTCAGAGCAAAATGAATTCGATAAAGAAATAATAAAAGTTGACGAACGTGTAAATATTTGTATGATGGTATTCCGTGGGACAATGATGAAAGTTTTCCCATTAAACGATAACCTTAACAGTAAATGGGTTGGTTTTGGAGATTCTCTTTCAATGATGCCAATCGTTGGAATGACAAAATTTATTAGCGATGATCTGCAATTGCGAGATCTTACGTATGGAGGAATTTTACAATTATACAATCTGCAATTGAGGAATGCCGTTAAATCGAATAATTATTCCGAACCAGATAAAATTTTAAATTATATCAGTGGATTTCAAAGGAAAGCAGATGTTAACAATGTGCTGCCTTCTGAATCCAGCGTTAAAGTGGAGATTTTTTATAATAAAGCGAACATTTTTATATTATTACGCAACTGCTATGCAGGACTATGTCTGATAATATCGTTACTTGCATTTATTGATAACTTCAGTAAAAAACCAAAGAAAAATGTAAATAGGGCGTTAAATTTTTTCACAGCCATTTTAGGCATTGCGTTTCTTTATCATACTTTTGGCATGATTCTGCGCTGGTACATTTCCGGTCATGCGCCATGGAGCAATGGATATGAAGCATTATTATTAATTGCATGGGGAGGCTTGCTCGCCGGGTTTTTCTCTTTCAGATATTCCAAAATCACGCTGGCAGCAACATCTATTCTTGCATTCCTGGCACTAATGACAGCAAGTCATAGCAGTTATGATCCACAAATAACAAATCTTCAGCCGGTACTCAAATCATATTGGCTCATAATCCATGTTGCAACGCTGACTGTGAGTTATGGCTTTTTTGGTCTTGGTTTTATTCTAGGCATTATTAATCTGTTTATATATATATTTTATTCTGAAAAAAATTATAACAGATTTTCACTTGTGAGTAAAGAACTTACAAACATCAATGAATTTAATATGATAATCGGAATTGCACTTGCAACGATCGGGACATTTCTTGGTGGCATATGGGCAAACGAATCGTGGGGTCGCTATTGGGGATGGGATGCAAAAGAAACATGGGCGCTGATTATAGTAATAACCTACGCTATCATTCTACATTTGCGTTTGATTCCTAAAATGGGGCATGATTTTGCCATAAATATAGGTTCGATTTTTGGGTTTGGAGCAGTTATTATGACGTTTGTTGGAGTAAATTATTATTTATCAAAAGGTATGCACAGTTATGGTGCGGGCGATACTCCGGTTTTCCCAATCTGGGCATGGATAATAATTCTTTCTATTATAGCATTAATGGTTTTTTCATGGTTTAGATTTAAATCATCTAAGTTTTATAAAGGAGAAGAATAAACTGGTGTCGTGACAAAATAATTTAGAAATAATTTGTTTTTGTAACCAGTATTCAATAACCGACTATTACCATATTTTCCGATTCCCGAGTATAAAATTTTATTCCGTTTACAGTGTACAATAAGCAGACTCTGATTTGTAGAAAATAATGAATAAGAAATTTTTTGAGACCTATAAACTAAAAGTTGCTAACAAAAATCTGCTTATTGCAGCTTTTTTTGCATGGACTATTGCTGGTGTAATTCTTTTTGGTAGAGGAATGGCGGGCTTATTGGGGGAACATTTCTTTTTCTTGAGAGATGCAATCATTGCTATACTTTTAGGTTTTGTTTTTTATTTGATACTGTTTTCCAGAATTGTAAGTAAACATGTAATTCGTATTTTTTCAATGAAAGATACTCGACCGTTCATACTTGCTTTTTTTGATAAAAAAGGTTGGATTATGATGTTTTCAATGATTACTATGGGGATCACATTGAGGAAATTAAATATTATCAATCATGAATGGCTCTTTTCGTTTTACATTACGATGGGAACACCACTACTGATTTCTGCGTTTCAATTTTTAGTTGAATGGTTTGGGTCAAATGATAAAAATTAAAATCAAGCCCCCCAGATTCCAAATTTCAAATTTCAAATCGTACATTTCGACAGACTCAACGTCCATGAATTAAAAGATCGCTGAGCTTGCCGAAACGAACCTTATTTTAATTTTATTCACCAACTTTTACTCGAATACCTTCGCTGTGTGCTCCAAATTCAGGAGCATACATACATTCAATTTGTGTAATGCCGTTTGAGAAATCTCCATTGTGAGTTACACGCAAAGGATACTCAAACACATAAGTCCCTTTTGGCATATATGACATAAAAAAGTTTGTGGCTGCATCTTTTGTGCTTTCGTAATATCCAAGCCCATCCTGATATTTATATCTGGAAATTACATTGACTGGTTCAAAGCCTGATGCACGCATGTCTTTCATGTGAACAAACTCCATGTTCCGGTCAACCCGTAATTCAATGCGAACAATTATTTTATCGCCAACTTTTAGTGTGACTTTTTCATCGAAAGGTTCAATTATTTTTCCGCTTTTTGAATCACGTTCAATGAATAATTTCTTATTTAATTTTAATGGAGTTTCATGTGGAGTAATTTTATCAAGTTGTTCAAAGTACTGCCAGTACAGTGATCCCCAAGATACACCTTCGCTGGTTTTTGTAACCGTTACATTTCCCATTTCCGGAACAATTTCATTTCCCGACCATGATACTTTGTAATATCCTGTTCCTGCTTCAACTTTAACATCATCCATTTTTTTCGGATCTACATCTATTTCACCCAATTTTACTTTAACTAAATCATCGTTATCGAGCCAGTCAGCACCATTTAGCAATAGTGCATAAATAGCTTCCACAGTTGCTTTTGTTGTTTTCCAATCTTGAGTTTGTTTTTGTTTGATTAGCCATACTTTTAAATCATTTACTGTTTGATCATCTTTTCCGACTTTATCGAAAAATTCAATCATCAGTGCCTGTGTTTCAATAGGAGCCTGCCACCAATTGTAGCCTGCTTCCACATCTTTCCAGTACATTCCCATTTCATCGGATGTTGTTGAATTTTCTTTTAATGATTTCAAAATATCCTGAGGCGTATTTTGCACACCGTAATTATATAATGCGTATCCAATCATGGCTTGCATATATTTGCTTTGCGGCAACCAATATTTTATTGATTGATCTTTGAAATAATTAAATGCTTCTTTGCAGTTTGATGGCAATTCTATTCTACTATTGAAATAACTGCGAGCGTATAAATAATGAATTTCAATTTCACTCAAGTGATTTAATTTTAGTTCTTCAGATGTGTAATATTTTTTCAAATAATCATAGTCTTTCTTAACTTCATAATCGAGATAGTGTAGTGCTTTTTCAACCATACCCCATATTTTTTTATCATCTTTCACTTTTGTTACACCAAGATTATCGAGATGTGCCATTCCGGTTACAACAAGTTGTGTGATATAACGACTTTCAGGCATGCCTTCAAACCATGGCCAGCCACCGCTATACACCTGCATGTCTAAAAGTTTTTTCATGGCAATATTTAGTTCTCTTCCCATTTTATTTAAATCGAATAAAAGTCCGATTTGTTTTTTTCGGGATGTTTCATCTTGTGCATCAAGAACCCATGGCGTTTCCTCAAGTAACAGTGTTTTTAATTCCTGATTTTTTTCAAGATTTGATAACAATGCTTTTGAATCGGGAGTATTTTTCCAGCTATCAAAAACTTTTTTAATTTTTGGTTTTGAATTTGCAATGTGTGATGCAAGGCTGTTTGCATAGAATCTACTGAATACCTGTTCTGCACATTCATAAGGATATTCCATAATGTATGGCAATGCCTGAACTGCATACCATGCTGGGTTTGATGTAAATTCGAGAGTTAGTTTTTGATTTTTTAGTGTCGGCGAATTCTTGAAATTTTTCAGTTTTGTGAATTCAAAAGTTTTTGTGGTTTTACCACGGATAGGTAACGGAAATGATTCTGTAACAAGCATTCTGTTTGTAAGAACCGGAATCACATTTTCTTCTCCATCAGAAAACTGTCCGGTTTTTGCAACAATTTTATAATCGATTGCACCTATTCCTTCAGGTATTTTTAGCTTCCACTTTAGTGATGTATTTTGACCTGCGGCAATTGTGAATTCTTTTGCTTCGGCTTCGTTGCTGTCAGCAAAAATATTTGTTACAGGCTTCATCGTGATTGCATCGAAGAATTCAATTTTTACAAATCCATTAAAACTTTTATCACTTACATTACTTATTTTCACAGGGAATTCTATTTCATCATTTTCTCTGAAAAAACGAGGAGCATTTGGCATAAGCATTAATTCTTTCTGAGTAACCAATTCTTTCTGAATAATTCCATATTTCAAATCTTTTGTATGAGCAAATCCCATCATTTTCCATTTGGTAAGGCTTTCAGGAATTGTGAATTTTATAAGGATTTCACCTTTTTCGTTTGTCTTTAAATCGGGAAAGAAAAAAGCTGTTTCATTAAAATTCTTTCTTGCAGCAACATTATTCAGTCCTGAAATTATATCTCTTTTATCAAATTCATTTAAGGTAGTTGTTTTTCCTGTAACTATGCCGCTTTCTCCACCTTTTTGCCCTGCTATACCTTGCGCATTCCAGCCCAATTGTGCATCTTTTTCTGTTACTATAGCCCGATCGCACATTACAGGAAGTGCTGTAGTAAAACTTGCGGTTACTTCTTCGGCATATCCGGCTGTATGACCTCTGCCACTTTCTTCTACGGTCGATTTTGTAAGATCAGATTTAAAGTAATCACCATCTTTATAATTATAATAATCGTAATAATTATAATAAAATCCGAACCAGTTAAAAATATCATATTTTAAATAAGGGTAATAGCAATAGTTTCTTGGTTCTGAATACGATTGCGAAGTAGTTGAATTGAAAACAGAAGAATTTAAATACATACTTGAATAATATGTAGGATAAATATTAAAATCCCAATAATTAACTTTAAATGCATCAAGAGAAGCATCATAAAGTGTTGCCAGCATTTCAGCAACTATTTTTTCACTCTTATCTCCGGTAATTTTAATTTGCCATTCTTCTTGTTGTCCGGGTTGTAATTTATCTCTGAAAGTGGCAAATTCCATATTCAATTTTTTATTTGTATAAGGTACAATAATTGTTGTAGTATGGTAATAAAGTTTATTTTCTTTTACAAAAGTGAAGTGAACAGAGACGTTTCCACGATGTGATTCTGTAATTGGTAATTCTATTAATTTTTGAGAATTATTGACAGTGATCCATTTCTTTTCAGAGATTTTATTTCCCATTTCTATTTCATAAAGTATTTTAACATTTTGAAGACTGCTACCAATAATAAATTTTGCAACATCACCGGGTTCACAAATTGAACTGAGTGAGGTGTACCAATCAGCAGTTGTAATCGGAACTTCTTTTTGTTTGTCTGAAAAAACTGTAAAATACCGCTCTGTGCTCACATCATTTCCGAACCTGTCTTTTGCAGATATTATCGCAACATATCTTCCGGATTTCCATTCAGATAGATTTTTTATAACTAACTTTTTGTTTTTTTCTGTATCAAAATCTGTATCAAAAATCTGTTCTCCTTTTTTCATTTTCCGGACATTGTTTTCATCTTTGAATTCATTTCCGGGAAATACATCTGCCCATTCTTTTCCAGTATAAAAATATTTATCCGGTTGTTCCCATTGCCTTGGTTTTAATACATTCTGAATATCTATTACTTTAAAAATTTTTATATTTCCTTTAGCCGGAATAAATTCATAATTGAGATTTTGTGTTGTGATTTTTATTGAATCTTTTGCATCTTTATTTAACTCTGATGGTATTTCAAGATCTACACTTAATGCAACGTATCCAACAGTGATGTTGCTTTGTGTACTTTGCGTTTCACCATTTATATCTGTAACATCAATAAAAATTTTATAATTAAATACAACCCGGTTATCTTTTGGAATCGTTAAATCAGGTAATGCTTTAAATTTTACCGTGAATTCTCCTTTCTCGTTTGTTTTAATTTTTCCATTATCGATTTCCATATTACTAAAATGATACCAGCAACTCCACCATCCGCGCCACATAGGTGTTCGTACTATTCGGTAAGAAACATTAACATCAGTAAGATTTGCACCTGAATATGCTTTTGCAGTTCCTTTTACTTCTACTTCTTCACTCAGTTTATAGATACCGTTGTTAGGAAGCATTTCAACAATAAATTTGGGTCGTTTATATTCTTCAACTGAAATAAATTTACTGCCAGATGATGTGTTGATTTGCATTTGTCCGTTTAAAATGCCCAGAGGAATTTCAAAGGTTCCGTTAATTGTTCCGAACTCGTTTGTCTTTAAATTCAGTTCACTTATTTTTTGATAATTTACGTCATAGAAAACAACATTGACAGGATAATCCGGTGCGATTTCATTTTTAATTCCATCAGTTGTGATTGTAATTCCTTTGAAATGTATGGTTTGCCCGGGTCTGTAAATGGCTCTGTCTGTAAAGAAAAATGTTTGTTTTCTTGTTTTCTGAGGTTCGTAATAATAGTCATAATAAAAAGATTCATCAGAGCTTAAAAAATCTTTTCCATTTTTTAGAGAAACATAAAAATTTCTGTAATCTTTTTTTCTTCCCGGAACGATAAAATAGCCATTTTGATCGCTTGTAAAATTTGGACCTTGATTGTATTGATATTTTTGTGTTTTGTAATTGTAATCATAGTACCATATTTGTGCGGAAACATTTGAAAGCGGCTCACCAAATTTTCTGTGCATCACATAAAAATCATAGTCCCCATTTGCTTTTCTGCGTTGCACATAACTAAGATTAGTTACATTTATAAAATCGTATGAAACAATTTTATCTTCCACAGAAAATTTTTCATCATCAGAAACAAAAACGACATAGGTTCCTATAGGTAAATTATCAGCTAATATTTCGGTTGAATGTGTTTGAAAATCTTTGTCGTCCTGCAATTCAAAAACTTTTGACTGAATAACCGTGGACTCCTTTTTAAGTTTCATTATTAGCTCTTTGCCATATAATCTTTCTGTGATTTTTCTGATTTTTGTATAATCAACTAATGCGAAACGAACATGTATTTTTTTTACATTTTTATAGTTGATTCGCATTGCGAATTTCTGATTAGGGCATACATTGTTTTCAATCTGAAAAGTTAAAGAAGGGCTGAGTATTTCACATTGTAAATTCCTGCATTTATCGGTTCCACTGGCTTTGGGAAATTCAGTTATAACTTTTTCACATTTCTCATAAGCGGTTTTATTTTCCCATTTATATTTTTCAGTTTCTTGGATTAGAGGTTTATAGTTTGTAGCCTGAAGTTTATGAAATCTAGCTACAAGAAATGATATCTCAGAAGAAAATGGAATTTCCTTAAATTTTGTTTCAAGTTTTGTAAGTACATCATAATATAATGAGTCTTTTTTTTCATTTACAGAAAACCGATAAACAAAATCTAATCTCTTTAAATCCGCATCAATTAAAGCTTCTTTGTTATCGTTATTCAATCGGAATTTCAATAAGTTTTGCATTATTTTTATTCCGTAAAACCGAAGCGATAAACTATCACTCGTTTCAATTTTTTGATTCACAAATTGAGTTGCGTCTGTGAAATAAAAATTCTCACGTAATTCAAATTTATCAGAAAAAATGGTAAGTGTGAGTTCTGAATTTGCAAAAAAATCAATTGCTCTGTTAGCAAGAAAATCATATAATGTAGGACGTAAATTTGGAGAAATTGTACCTTTAACTAGTAATTCTTCGATTACATCAAGTGGTATTTTTTGTAAACTGTCTGAATTTTCTAAGGAACTAGTGTAGTGTTTAATTGTACGTTCTGCAAGTTTTTTTAAATCCCATGTTTTGATGTCATCGGAATCAAAATTTACAGTTGCCGTTCTGTTATAAAATTTCCAGCGGTTTCTCTGATAATAATTCCAGTACATATCTGCTGCCATTGAATGCATTATGGCGCTTGCAGGAAAAGTGGATTTTTTTATTTCATTTTCAAGTTCAATGAGTTTGGTTTCCAAAGCTCCTTCTTCATAGGTATTGGTATATTTTAATCTGAATATATATACCTTAATCAACTGCTCAAAATTGTTGTCTTTTTTTGCTTTATCATAAATTTTTTCAACTATTTCAAGGCCGGATTTAGGCAAACCTTTTTTCTCCAATGAATCAATCTTTGCCCAGTCTCTAAAATATCTTTCTTTGTGTTCTTTTCCAATTGCATTTTGAATCTGGGTCATTCCGTTTATTGAAATGATGAGTAAAACGGAGATGAGATAAAATATTTTTTTCATAAAATATAGTGTTAATATAGTGTACTTATTAATCGGGTGTTTCGATCTGATCTAATCAGGCACTTCTACAAGCTCAGTGACGGAATTTGGTTTAATAACCAACCGAATGGGCTTAAACCGATCGCTGAGCTTGTAGAGGCAAATTTATTTATTTTTCATCTCCAACTTTTACTCGAATACCTTCGCTGTGTGCTCCAAATTCAGGAGCATACATACATTCAATTTGTGTAATGCCGTTTGAGAAATCTCCATTGTGAGTTACACGCAAAGGATACTCAAACACATAAGTCCCTTTTGGCATATATGACATAAAAAAGTTTGTGGCTGCATCTTTTGTGCTTTCGTAATATCCAAGCCCGTCCTGATATTTATATCTGGAAATTACATTGATTGGTTCAAAGCCTGATGCACGCATGTCTTTCATGTGTATGTATTCCATATTTCTGTCAACCCGTAATTCAATGCGAACAATTATTTTATCGCCAACTTTTAATAAACCTTTTTCATCAAGTAATTCTATTATTTTTCCATTTTTTGTATCACGTTCAATGAATAATTTCTTATTTAATTTTAATGGAGTTTCATGTGGTGTAATTTTATCAAGTTGCTCAAAATATTGCCAGTACAAAGCTCCCCAGGCAACACCTTCATCTGTTTTAGTAATGCTAATATCACCCATTTCCGGAGTGATTTCGCTACCAGCCCATGAGGTTTTATAATAACCTGTTCCTGCTTCAACTTTAACATCATCCATTTTTTTAGGATCAATATTTATGTTTCCAAGTTTTACTTGCACAAGTTGATCGCTATCTAGCCAGTCAGCACCGCGAAGTAAAAGAGCATAAACTGCTTCAACTGTAGCTTTTGTTGTTTTCCAATCTTGCGTTTGTTTTTGTTTAAGCAGCCACACTTTTAAATCATTTACTGAAGCTTGATCTTTTCCAACAACATCAAATAGTTCAATCATCATTGCCTGCGTTTCGATTGGTGCCTGATACCAGTAATAACCTGCTTCTACATCTTTCCAATACATTCCCATTTCGTCACTTGTTATTGAAAATTCTTTCAACGATTTTACAATTGCTGCAGGTACTTTTTCGTTGCCATATCTGAACAATGATAAGCCAATCATTGCCTGCATGTATTTACTTTGTTGCAACCAGTATTTTGCTGACTGATCTTTGTAATATCCGAAAGCCTCTTTGCAGCTTGCAGACATTTCTATTGAATTAATAAAATAACTGCGTGCATATAAATATTGTATCTGAATTTCGCTAAGATGATTCAATTCAAGTTCTTTTGGCTTATACCATTTTTTCAGGTTTTCGTAATCTTTTTTAATTTCGTAATCAAGATAATTTACGGCTTTCTCAACCATGCTCCATACTTTTTTATCTTCTTTGATTTTGGTTACACCTAGATTATCGAGATGAGCCATTCCTGTTACAACATGTTGAGTGATGTAGCGACTTTCAGGCATTCCTTTAAACCATGGCCATGCTCCATTGGAAACCTGCATATCTTCAAGTTTTTTTATTGCAATTGTAAGTTCACTTCCCATTTTATTCAAGTCGAATAATAAGCCGACTTGTTTTTTGCGCGATGTTTCATCTTGTGCATTTAGCACCCAGGGAGTTTCTTCAAGAAGTAAGGTTTTCAATTCCTGATTTTTTTCAAGATTTGATAGAAGGGCTTTTGAATCCGGAGCATTTTTCCAACTATCAAATACTTTTTTGATTTTGGGTTTAGAATTCGCAATATGCGATGCAAGACTGTTTGCATAGAATCTACTGAATACTTGTTCTGCACACTCATAAGGATATTCCATTATGTATGGTAATGCTTGTATTGCATACCATGCAGGATTTGATGTAAATTCGAGAGTTAGTTTTTGATTTTTTAATGTCGTTGAATTTTTGAAATTTTTCAATTTTGTAAACTCAAAAGTTTTTGATGTTATTCCACGTATAGGTAGTGGAAAAGATTCTGTAACTAGCATTCTGTTTGTCAAAACCGGAACTACATTTTCTTCACCATCAGAAAATACTCCGGCTTTTGCCACAATTTTATAGCTTATTGCACCGGCTCCTTCGGGTATTTTTAATTTCCATTTCAGTGAAATATTCTGACCGGCGGCTACTTTAAAATCAAGAGGTTTGTTATCATTACTGTTTACAAAAAGATTATCGAGAGGCTTCATGGTAAGGGCATCAAAAAATTGTAACTGAGCAATACCTGTTAGGTCTTTGTCTGATACATTACTGATTTTTACAGGGAATTCAATCAAGTCATTTTCTCTGAAAAAACGTGGAGGGTTAGGCATAACCATCAATTCCTTTTGTGTAATTAATTCTTTTTGAATAAAGCCATATTTTAAATCTTTGGAATGAGCAAAGCCCATCATTTTCCATCGTGTAAGGCTCTCGGGAATGGTAAATTTTATTATTACTTCTCCTTTCTCGTTTGTTTTTAAATCCGGAAAAAAGAAAGCAGTTTCAGAAAAATTACTACGTGCTTTTACATTGCCAAGATCAACTTCTTCTCGCTTATTTTTCGATATCCCATCTTTCTGCCCTTTTTGTCCGGGAGTATCACTTTCGCCACCTGTTACACTAGCATCATCAATACCATCTGCATCCATTTTACCACTGCTAGGTTTTTTCTCCATTTCTTTAGCCATTGGCGCAGGACTAGCTTCTTCTGCCATAACATTTTTATCGCCGGCACCTTTCAGTTTAGCTGATTTTGTTTTTACATTTCCTTCTCCTCTTGATGACATTCTTTGATTTCGTCCATATAATCCATAGCTGTAATAATTAAATCCAAACCAATTTAATTGATCATCAGAAATAGTTGGAAATGAATGATATTCTGTATTTACTGTAAATGAGCTTGCCATAGACGCAGCAAAAGAGTTCGCACCCCAAGTTAAAGAAGAGTAGTACGTTTTGTAAATATTAAAATCCCAGTAGTTTGTTTTAAATGCGTCGAGAGATGCGTCATATAATGTTGCAAGCATTTCGGCTGCAATTTTATCGCCTTTTGTGCCTTTAATTTTTAATTGCCATTCTTCCTGTTCTCCCGGCTGCAATTTATCACGGAAAGTCATGAACTCAATATCAATTTGCTTATTTGTATATGGGACAATAATTGCTTGACTATTAGAATATAATCGGCTATCTTTAATATATGTAAAATGTACCGTGGCATTGCCTCTGTATGCCTCAATAACAGGTATTTCTATAAGCTTTTGTTCATTGGATAATGTGATCCATTTTTTTTCGGTAATTTTTCCTTTTACCTCTGTTTCAAAAAGAACTTTAATGTCCTTGCCACTGCTGCCAATGAGAAATTTAGCAATATCGCCAGGTTCGCAGATATAATTTACGGCCGAGAACCATTCCATATTCTGAATCGGCATATCTTTTTCTTTTTCCGAATACAACACAAAATATTTTTCATTCTCAACATCAACGCCAAATTGGTCTTTAGATTTTATTATCGCTACATATCTACCCGGCTTCCATTTTAAAATGCCCTTCGCACTAAATTTTTTATCTTTTTCTGTATCGAATTGATAGTTAAATATTTCGTCTCCCTTTTTCAGTTTTAAAAGACTGCATTCATCTTTATATGTATTCCCCGGAAATTCGTTTTTCCATTCTGTTTCCGTATATAAATATTTATCAGATATTGACCACAATCTATTGCGCAGAACATCTTTCGGTTCTTCTAATTGAAATATTTTAATCGTTCCTTTAGCGGTGATAAATTCACCATTAAGGTTTTGTGTTAATATTTTTATTTCATCTGTTTTTTCACGATTTAATTCTGCCTCAATATCAACATTCACGCTTAATGCGATAAACCCAACCGTTATACTTCCTTGCGTACTTTGTGTCTCTCCATTTATATCAGTTACATCAACATACACACGATAATTAAATACGATATTATTATTTTTTTTGACTGATAAATCAGGGATAGCTTTAAACTTTACAGAGACTTCACCTTTCTCATTTGTTTTTGATTTACCATTTAAAATTTCTACTTCTCGGAAACTGTGATCATAATTCCACCACCCTCTCCACAACGGGGTTCTTACAACGCGATATGAAACGATAGCATCGGTTAAATTTGCGCCAGAAAGTGCTTTGGCTGTGCCTTTCACTTCAACAGAATCATTCAATCTGTAAATCCCATTGTTTGGTAACATTTTTACTTCAAACTTTGGGCGTTTATATTCCTCTACTGACAATGCTTTTGAACCGCCTATATCTGCAACTAACTGCATAGATCCGTTTATTACTCCAGTTGGGATTTCAAGTGTTCCATTGATTGTTCCATATTCATTTGTTGTTAATTTCAGGTCTTTAATTTTCTGATAATTTACATCAAAAAACGAAACTGTTACAGCTTGATTTGGTAATATATCATTATTTTCACCATCCGTATTTAATACAATTCCTTTAAAATATATTGTTTGTCCAGGTCTGTAAATTGCACGGTCTGTAAAAAAATATGTGTATTTATTTTTAGGTTGTTTGTTATAATAATAACCATAATAATAGGACTCATCTGAGCTTAAAAAATCATTATCCCTACGGAAGGTTATTAAAAAATTTCTGTAATTATTTTTTTGGTTCGGTATTGAAAAATATCCATCTGAATTACTAATATATTCAGCACCTTTTTTCTTTTCATAGTGTTGTGTTTTGTAGTTATATTCGGAATACCATAATTGTGCTGAAACATTCGCCAATGCTACACCTGATTGTCGGTGCAATACGTAAAAATCATAACTACCATCTTCTTGCCTGCGTTGCACATAACTAATATTTGTAACTGTAAATAAGTCGTAAGCTGTGTATCTTTTATCCGTAGAAAATGTTTCGTTATCTGATATCAAAATCAGATAATTTCCTATCGGTAATTTGTCAAGCAGTATTTCTGCTGAATGTTGCATCAAGTCATTGTCATCAGGCAAATCTACAACTTTCATTTGCGCAACAGTGGTCTCTTTCAGCAGTTTTGTAATGAGATCTTTTCCATAATTTTTTTCTGTCCATTGCTGATATTTTTCAAGATCAATTTTAGATATTCTGACATATACTTTTGTTGCATTTTTATAACTTATTTTTACTAGAATTTTTTGATTAGGAATTACGCTGCTTTCAATATTAAAATTTAAGATTTCTCTTTCTATTTCAAATTTCAAATTTTCACATTTTTCTTTAGCAAAGTTACGAGCGTCATTACGGATAACATTATTGCATATTTCCAAGGCTTTCATATTATCCATCTTGTACATATATGTTTCTTCTTGCAATGGATTATATTTTACGGCTCTGGTAGAATAATACTTTGCGATTAAATATGAAAGCTCGTTTGAATAAGGGTTAGACTTAAATTTATCTTCTAACTTTTTTAACGCCTCAAAATATAAACTGTCTTTAATTTCGTTTACAGAAGATTTTAGTGCAAATTCTAATCTGGAAATATCGGCTTCTAAATAGGCTTCAATATTTTTATCTGCAAGTCGGAATTTTAAAAGATTTTGCAATGTAACGGAAGCCCAGTATTTTAGTGATAATGAATCTGGACTTTCAAGTTTTTGTTTTACAAATTCTTCAGCATCACTGAAGTAAAAATCTTCACGCAATTCGAAATTTTCGGCTGGCTTTGGTAACGAGAGTTCTGTGTTTGAAAAAAAGTTCACAGCTCGTAATGCAAGAAAATCGTAAAGTGTAGGGCGTAGATTACGTGCATTTCCTTTTGCAATAAGTTCGTCAATATCTGTTACCTGTATATGTTGTAAGCTATCTGAATTTTGTATTGATAATTGATAATGTTTTATTACTCTATCTGCAAGTTTAGACAGATCCCATGTCTTCATGTCGTCATTATTAAAGCCCACTGTTTGCGTACGGTTGTAAAATTTCCATCTGTTAGCACTGTAATACATCCAATACATTTCTGCAAGCATAGAGTGCATAATCGCATTCGATGGAAATATTGATAATTTAATTTCTTCTTCGAGTTCTTTTATTTTCTCCTCGAAAGCATTTTCCTCGGTTGCAGTGGTGTTCTTCATTCTGAAAATGAATGTTTTTATCATTTGCTCCGGATTATTTTCTGCACGTGCTTTTTGATAAATTTGTTCAATAATTTCTAATGCAGATTTAGGCAATCCATATCTCTCAAGAGAATCAACTTTTGACCACTCATTTCTGTATTTTTCCCCTTTTCCATATTTTAAATAATTGCTTAAATTTTGAGAAAAAAGAGCGTTTGATGCCATCGAAATAAATGCTAAAATAATTAATGTGGTTCTCATAGGTTTTAATTTTTATGCACTCTTATGTCAGATATTTATATATCGAGTGCTAGTTTTACTTCAAAATTATCATTTTTTCACTAACGTTGATATAGATGCAGTAAATAATTAATTCCATAAATGTTTAACATATTTTTTTTAATAAAATAATACGTAAACACAAAACAAACAACAATGCACGGGGAATACACTATTAGATGTAACAGTTTTGAATATTAAATAGTTCTTGTAAGAAAACTCAGTATCAGATAAATATCATGTGTAAATCAATGTTTGAAGGCATTAAATCTATCCAATATCGCAGATTTTTTCCAGTTTTTTTAAATCTAGAATTGTAATTACATCGCCTTCAACTTTAATGATTTCTTCTGAGTCTAAAGCTTTTAATACACGAACAGCAGTATCTTTTGACATGCCCGTCATATCTGCAATATCATGTTTTGAAATTGTTAAGTTTATTGGATTTGTTTTATAGATTTCATTATACAGATACAAAACAGTTTCAGCAATTCTTCCGTTTACATGCTTTTGAGTAAGACTAATAAATTTTGAAAAATATTGCATAGAGTGGCGGCATAAATTTTCAGTGATTTTATCATACACTTTTGAATTTTTTCGTGCAATGTCTTTATAAACATTTAGGTCAAAAAAACAACATTGGCAATCTTCTACAGCCATAACCGAAAAATGATGTGCCCCATCTACAAATGAAGCAAGCACACCCATAATTTCATATGGTTTTATCAATCGAATAATCAAATTTTTGTCGCCACAACTCTCTAGATAAGACTTTGCAAGACCTGTAGTTAAATACATAAATTGTGATGTTTTTGATCCCCTCTTAAAAATAATTTCACCTGCCTTAAAAGAGACTTCATATTTTGTTTTTTCAATTAATTCAAGATCTTTTTCTGTCATCATATCGAAAACAACTGGTCTTTCTTCTTTCATTATTATTAGCCTTATGTGATTTATAAATTTAAGCAAATGTATAAAACAAATCACAAATTAATGTATTTGTAACGTAAAAAAAAAAACTTTTGCTTTAATTTTCTCGATATATATCTGATAAAATAGAGATTTTAATCGAAGAATTAAACATGCACAATCGGATATGAAACGCATTATATCACGTATATCAACAACATATCTTTGCTGCAACTATTTACTTTTGCACAAGTTTAAAAAAAACATATTTCATGTTATATTTTACTTAATTTTATCATAAATTTAACTTCTTAAATTAAGTATTTATAAGAAACTATTTTATTAATTTTTAATTTTTGTTCTATTATGAAATTACCACGTACCTACTACAACTACATCTCTTATTTGGGAACTATCATTGCATTAATTGCATGGGTTGCCATAATTTTCTTTGTTATTCAAATAAATTTTTTCAGTCTTGACAACGTCTATTTTGACTTATTTGCCTATCTAGTAACCCCTGGATTCCTAATTATGGGTCTCGTGATGATTCCACTGGGTATGTACATAAGAAGAAAAAAAATCAGAAAAGGAATTCCTGTTTCAGATGAAAAATTACTTATTCTAAATCTGAGAGATCCTAAAACAAGAAATGCAATTGTCATTTTTTCATCAGTTACACTTGTTTTTATTTTATTTACAATAGTTGGAAGTTATAAAGGTTTTCATTACACAGAGTCCGTTGAGTTTTGTGGTAATTTATGTCATAAAGTAATGGAACCTGAGTATGTTGCTTATCAACACTCACCTCATGCAAAAGTAAAATGTGCAGAGTGCCATGTGGGTGAAGGTGCTGATTTTTATGTGAAATCAAAAATGTCTGGTATGCGACAGGTTTACAAATATATAAGAGGCACTTGGCCCACTCCTATCAAAACTCCAATCGAAAACCTGCGACCAGCAAGAGAAACATGTGAAAAATGCCACTGGCCCGAGAAATTTTATACCAACAAAATCAGAAATGAAAAATATTTTTTAGCTGATTCCGGAAATACCGAATGGACAATTGTGATGAAAATGAGAATTGGATCAGACCATTCGGCACTTGGGAATACAGAAGGCATACACTGGCATATTAATCCTGATGTTGAAATGACCTACTCTTCTGATGCAAAGCGCCAATATATCCCATGGGTAAAATATACCAACAAAAAAACAGGTAAAACACTAGAGTTTATTGACACAGATGCATCAAGGCTTCCTAAAAAAGATTCTATTAATAAAATGGAAAAAAGACCTTTTGATTGTATGGATTGCCACAACAGACCGTCTCATGAATACCGTTCACCATCATATTTTGTAAATCATCTTTTTGCTGGTAAAAAAATACCAAACACTCTCCCATGGCTTAAAAAAGCATCAATGGATGCACTCAAAAATATCTATTCTACAAAAGATTCTGCATGGATGAAAATCAATCAAATTATTTTTGGATTCTATAAAGAAAACCACCCTGAAATCCTTGCAAAATCAGAAAAAGACATTAAAAATGCAATCCCTTTTATTCAAGAAGCTTTTTCTCAAAATACTTTTCCTGAAATGAAAGTTAGATACAGTGCATATCCTAGAAATATTGGTCATCTGGAGTCAAACGGCTGTTTCCGCTGCCACGACGATAAACATGCAACAAAAGATGGTAAGGTGATTTCAAAAAATTGTAATGTATGCCATACCATTATTGGACAAGGCAAAGCAAACGCAATGGAATACTCACCTGTTAATGCCACACTTGAATTTAAACATCCTGCTGATATTGGCGAAGAATGGAAAACAACAAATTGTTCTGAATGCCACGCAGAACTTTATTAAAGTATTTTCTGATAAAATATTTAAAAAGCCGGTTCATCTGTTTTTTTTTTGATAAAATATACAACTTTTTATTGTAGGTATTTGTTAATTGTTAGAAAACAAATACTTGTGTACTGTATGAGAAGGGGTGTGTCTTTTTAACAAAAAATTGTTACAAAAGTTTTTGTATGAAAATATGTTTTATAGCAAAATTGTTTTATGTTTGTGAGCATAATCTTTAGTTTGAATTTATAATTATGAGTCCACTCCGAAAAGTCCAAAAAATATTTTCCAGCGATTTTTTGC
>JAVHQG010000383.1:0-7556 GCA_036171035.1 Bacteroidales bacterium | reverse complement strand
ATCAGATTTTTTCAAAAAATAAATTCCTTTTGGATAACTTGAAAGATCTATTTCAGTTGACCTCGTTTATTAGATTACTAACTGTACCCCATTTAAATTTTAAAAAAAATTAAAAGGCGATGTAGCCTGTTTTTAACAATTCCTGAAATTTATATATAAAAAATCAAAAGTAATAATTTGAAAATAGAAAAGCAATAAAATGACTATTTGTCAGTGTTTTTTCATTGGCACATACTTTGAATAGAAATTGCGCAAAATATTTAGTATAACCTTAAAAAAATATACATATGGGCAAAGGAAACATTGGCGTAACCACCGAAAACATTTTTCCAATTATTAAAAAATTTCTTTATTCAGATCATGAAATTTTCTTGAGAGAAATTGTATCAAATGCAGTAGATGCAACACAAAAACTTAAAACCCTTGCAGCCGCAGGCGAATATGCCGGCGATGTATCAGCCCTGAAAGTAACTGTTTCCGTTGATAGTAAGAAAAAAACAATCACAGTTTCTGATAGCGGTATTGGAATGACAAATGATGAGGTTGATAAATACATCAATCAAATTGCTTTTTCCAGTGCAAACGATTTCCTTGACAAATATAAAAATGTTGAAAATTCCATAATCGGACATTTTGGACTAGGATTTTATTCTGCATTTATGGTTTCCAGCAAAGTGGAATTGCATACAAAATCCTACAAAGAAGGCGAAAAAGCTGTGAAATGGGTGTGTGATGGCAGCCCGGAATACAAGATGGATGTCTCGAAAAAAGAAACTATAGGCACAGACATTATCATGTTTATTGATGATGAATCAAAAGATTTTGCTGAAGAGTCAAAAGTAAAGGAATTACTTACAAAATATTGCAAATTTCTACCTACAGAAATAGCATTTGGAAAGAAAAAAGAATGGAAAGAGGATAAATATGTTGATACAGATGAAGACGAAATCATCAATGATCCAAAACCTGCATGGACAAAAAAACCTGCTGATTTAAAAGATGAAGACTATAAAAAATTTTACAAAGACCTGTATCCACAAACGTTTGATGATCCATTATTCAATATCCATTTGAATGTTGATTACCCTTTTAACTTGACCGGAATTTTGTATTTTCCAAAAATCAGAAATAATTTTGAAGTACAGAAAAATAAAATTCAACTTTACTGCCGTCAGGTATTTGTTACTGATTCCGTTGAAGGAATTGTCCCCGATTTTCTCACCTTGCTGCATGGTGTAATTGATTCTCCGGATATTCCGCTGAATGTGTCGCGTAGCTTCTTACAGAGCGATCAAAATGTGAAGAAAATATCATCACACATAACTAAAAAAGTAGCCGATCGCCTATTAGAAATTTTTAAAAATAGCCGTGAAGATTTTGAGAAAAAATGGGACGATTTGAAAATGTTTATCCAGTATGGAATTATTTCTGACGAAAAATTCTGGGAAAAAGCTAAAGAATTCTTTTTATTTAAGAATACTGATGGAAAATATTTTACAATGGAAGAATATGAAAATATTGTAAAAGAAAATCAGACCGACAAAAACAAGAGCCTTGTGTATCTGTATTCCACAAATAGGGAAGACCAATATACATTTATTCAGGCTGCAAAAGATAAAGGCTATGATGTGTTAATGATGGACGGTTATCTTGATATGCCATTCATTAATAATGTTGAATCAAAATTAAAAGAAACACATTTTACCAGAGTTGACTCCGACATCGTTGAAAATCTTATTAAAAAAGAAGATAAGGCTGTTTCAGAATTATCAGAAAATCAACAATCAGAACTTCGTCCGGTTTTTAGAAGTGCACTGCCGGAAAAATCATATTATTCAATAGTCTTTGAATCATTGAAATCTGATGATGTTCCTGTGATGATCACGCAATCAGAATACATGCGCAGGATGAAAGACATGTCGAAATTTGGTGGGAGCATGGGGTTCTATGGAGATATGCCCGATAATTTAAACCTGATAGTTAACACCAATCATCCACTGGTTCAGGAAATCATGAAAGGCAAGGAAGAATCTGTTGGAACAGTTGTTGCCGGAATTAATAAAGAAATTGAACCCCTTATAAAAGAAATCAGTGCACTAAAAGAAACAAACGGTAAAAAGAAAGAAGAAGAAATTAATCAGGCTGATAAGGATAAACTGGAAGATCTTGAAAAACAAGAACGCACATTAAAAGATAAAATCGAAGGTGTGTTAAATGATTATGGCAAAGAGAACAAACTGGTGAAACAAGTAATTGATCTTGCAATGCTTGCTAACGGAATGTTGAAAGGAGAAGAACTCACAAAATTTATAAAGAGAAGTATTGATCTTATAAAATAAAGTCTTTGTTTTGTATAAAAATGCGTCTAAAATTTTAGACGCATTTTTTTTTTAACATTCATTTAACAACAAATATAGAAATCTGCAATTAAATTTGCGAGTGTATTAACCAATAAAAATTAGTAAAATGAAAAAATTAGTATTGTTTTTTGTAGCATTTGCTTTCATGTTTGGTGTTTCAATGGCTCAAGATAAAAAAACTGAAACAAAAAAAGATGAAAAGAAAACGGAAGTGAAGAAAGACGAAAAGAAAGTGAAGAAAGAAGTGAAAAAAGAAGAAAAGAAAGAAGTGAAAAAGGAAGAAAAGAAAAAGTAGTTTCTTGCTTACAAAATAAAAAAGCCAACAATTGTTGGCTTTTTTGTTGATACACAACAATCACAAAGTTGATACTTGTCAAGCATGTTTTTGTGCATTTCATGAAACAATAATGTATCTTTGTCATAAATAAATTCAAAAAATTAACATGACGATTCAAGAAATTATTTCACATCTCTGGGAAGACTACGTTGTTAATAATCTTTCAGTTCAAAAAATATATGACTTACTTATTAACGAGGGAGAAAAAGTAGAAAACGATCATATTGCATTTCGTACATTTGACATTCCCGGAATTGATATTGATATTCTTTCCACACATTTTTTGAAATTAGGATACAAAGAATGTGGGCAGTATAATTTTGATGAAAAAAAATTAGTTGCAAAACATTTTGAACATAAAACAGACACAACAGCTCCCAAAATTTTTATCAGTGGATTGAAGGTTGAATTTTTCAGCGAAAGTCTGCAAAAAACGGTAAGGAAAATGGTGAAAAAAATTCCCGCAGATTTGCTTTATGATGCAGACCTTATCTTTGCCGGTAGGCAATGGGGTACACCTTCATATAAAATTTATCAAGAGCTTTGCGATGAATCAGAATATGCTGCATGGCTTTATGTATTTGGCTTTAGAGTAAATCATTTCACAGTTCTTGCAAACGCATTAAAAAAATACAATCAACTGCACGATTTGAATGAATTCCTTAGAAATAATGGAATTGTATTAAATACTTTAGGTGGCGAAATTAAAGGCTCTCGCTCGAAAATGCTCGAACAATCAAGCACTATGGCTGATGTGATTAAAGTATATTTTGTTGAAGGAATTTATGAAATTCCCTCATGCTACTACGAATTTGCACGTAGGTGGGAAGATGAAACAGGAAAACTTTTTTCCGGATTTATTCAAAAGTCTGCAGATAAAATTTTTGAAAGTACCGATTTTTATGCAAAATGATTTTACTACATATACTCAACTACTCGAGCCTGACAGTATTTCTGCCAGGCTTTACTTTTTTTATTCCGGGTTATGTAAATTTTACGGAATAGCATTTAAAACTGAAAATAGATGAACGGCTGCAATGCAGATGATTTGGTTTGAAAAATAATGATGACGATTAACACAATCGTTAGGGCTTTCACATATATTGGCGATTTAATAAATGTACCTCTGTAAAATTCTTTCCACGAAGACGGTAGCCAATGGATGATGAAGGCTATAAGAATCAATGTAAATGGAATAAGATATCCTGAAATCACATCAGGAATACTGGACCATTGAAAATCGGTAAAAATTTTATTAAACATAATTTCAATGCTAGTCATATCTGCGGCACGAAAAACGATCCATGTAAGAACAAGAAAATGGAAAGTGAAAAAGATCGCAACAATGCGTAAAAATATTTTTAATCCTTTTTTGCGATTGTCTATTTTTTTTAATGGAGATATTTTTATCCAGATTTTATGAATGCTCAAAGCCGCTCCATGTAGTCCTCCCCATAAAATAAATTTCATGCTGGCACCATGCCAAAGCCCACCCAAAAGCATTGTAAGCATTAGATTAAAATATGTTCGGAATTTTCCCTTCCTGTTTCCACCCAGCGAGATATATAAATAATCTTTTAACCATGTTGAAAGCGAGATGTGCCAACGCCTCCAGAAATCGGTGATGTGAACGGCTTTATAGGGCGAATTAAAATTGAGGGGTAAAGTAAATCCAAGCAATAATGCAATCCCAATGGCAATGTCAGTATATCCTGAAAAATCGCAATAAATTTGAATAGTGTAACCATAGGCACCCATAAGGTTTTCAAAGCCTGTAAACGATAATGGATTGTCAAAAACACGATCCACAAAGTTCAGTGAGATAAAATCTGAAATGATCATTTTTTTAATAAGACCATTTATGATTAGAAAAACAGCGTGTCCAAATTGCTGTGAAGAAAGTTTATAATCCTGAAAAAGTTGTGGAATAAATTCTGTAGCACGTACAATTGGCCCGGCAACAAGTTGAGGGAAAAAGGTAATAAAAAATCCAAAATCAATGATATTTTTTACTGGTGCAATCCGGTTGCGATACACATCAATAATATAACTGAGGGATTGAAAAATATAAAACGAAATTCCCACAGGCAGAATAATATCAGATACTCCAAAATGCGTTCCTGCAATAGCGTTTGTCCATATTGCCAATACATTCACAACTTCGAGATGTGTGTTGAAAACTGTATTAAAAGTATCAATAAAAAAGTATGAATATTTAAAATATGAGAGCAATCCAAGATTAACAATCACGCTGACGCTTACCCATAATTTTCGTTTATTTTTTGAGCCGGTGCTTCCAATTAGCCTGCCCAGCGTATAATCCATTATGGTAGAGAAAATAAGCAGAGAGAAAAAATAGCCTCCTGATTTGTAGTAAAAAAATAAGCTCATGGCGAACAGGTAGATGTTTCGCCATTTGTTTTTTTTATAAATCAGGCAATAGAAAACATATAGGAAAAGGAAAAATCCCCAAAAATAAAAAGAGGAAAACAGCATGGGGCTGTCTTCCTTATAGAGTAAAATACGTTTAAGGTATTCGACCATTATTTGCCGGCTGGTTTATAAGAATCCCTAAGCGTTACTGTTCTGTTGAATACAAGGTGATTTGCAATGGAATCTTTGTCAAAACAAAAATATCCAATGCGCTCAAATTGATATTTTAAACTTTTGTCTGCCACCTCAACAAAAGGTTCGGCGTATGCTTGTATTACTTCAAGTGAATGAGGGTTCAGATAATCTTTATAATCTTTTCCTTCTTCGTTTTCATCGGGGTTTTCTTTGGAGAACAAACGATCATAAAGTCTTACTTCAACAGTTTTTGCATGTTTAACAGACACCCAGTGAATGGTACTTTGGACCTTGCGTCCGTCGGGAGAGTTTCCTCCTTTTGAAGCAGGATCGTAGGTGCAGTGTATTTCTGTGATTTCGCCACTTGAATTTTTTATAATGTGTGTGCATCGTATAAAATATGCATATCGCAGTCTTACTTCATTCCCCGGGGATAATCTGAAATATTTTTTAGGAGGATTTTCCATGAAATCATCTTTCTCGATATAAATTTCTTTTGAAAATGGTATTTGCCTTTTCCCTGCACTTTCGTCTTCCGGATTATTTACTGCATCAAGATATTCTTCTTGTCCATCCGGATAGTTGTCAATTACTACTTTCACAGGATTCATCACACCCATAATGCGGATGGCTTTTTTATTCAGATCTTCGCGAACACAATGTTCTAAAAGAGCCACATCAATCACATTATCTCTTTTGGCAACTCCTACTATTTCTGCAAAATTGCGAATGGCTACTGCCGTATATCCTCTTCGGCGCAAGCCACAGATGGTGGGCATTCTGGGATCGTCCCAACCAGAAACAAAATTGTTTTTTACTAATTCTAACAGCTTGCGTTTGCTCATCACAGTATAGTTGAGATTTAAGCGCGCAAACTCAATTTGTCGAGGGGCGTAAATTTCAAGTTCTTTAATACACCATTCATACAGGGGTCTGTGAACTTCAAATTCGAGTGTGCAAATGGAGTGGGTGATGCTCTCAATTGAATCGCTCTGCCCGTGGGCAAAATCATACATCGGATAGATGCACCACTTATTGCCTGTTCTGTGATGTTCAGCATGGAGGATTCTGTAAAGAACAGGATCGCGCATGTGCATATTAGGTGATTCCATGTCAATTTTTGCACGGAGGGTTTTTTCTCCATCGTGAAATTTTCCGGCTTTCATAGCATAGAATAGTTCCAAATTTTCGACCACGCTGCGATTTCTGAAAGGGCTTTCTTTTCCGGAAATGGTTGGAGTTCCTCGGCTATTGCTCATTTCTTCAGCAGTCATATCGCACACGTATGCTTTCTCTTTTTGTATCAGCTTTATTGCGTATTCAAATATTTGGTCAAAATAATCTGATGCATAAAATTCTCTTTCATCCCAGTTAAAACCTAGCCAGCGAATATCTTCTTTTATTGAGTCAACGTATTCCGTGTCTTCTTTAACAGGATTTGTATCATCAAAACGGAGATTGCAAAGACCATTATATTTTTCTGCAGTTCCAAAATTTAAGCAAATTGATTTTGCGTGACCGATGTGCAAATAACCATTTGGCTCGGGTGGAAAGCGTGTATGTACACGCCCCTCGTGTTTTCCTGTGCGAATATCTTCTTCAATAATTTGATGAATAAAGTGAGTGTTTTTTTCTACTTTATTTTCATCATTGGCTTTTGTCGTATTTTCCATTGTACTCATATAATTTTAACAAGCAAAAATAAGAGGAATTACTGAAATCGCATTTAAAAAAATAAGAAAATTACATTAAGCAGATTTAATGATTATTTTCGCAGAAATAAAAAACTATAAAAATTGAAAGGAATTATACAACTTGAGGGAATAGAATTTTATGCTTATCATGGCTGCTACAGAGAGGAACAGATTATTGGAAGCAAGTTCATGGTGGATGTTTCTATACAAACTGAATGTGAAAAAGCAGCGCAGACGGATTCAATAAAAGATGCGTTAAATTATCAGAAAATATATGAACTGATAAAGGCTGAAATGTCAATTAAATCTCACTTGTTAGAACATGTTGCCGGAAGAATTCTGGATTCTTTATATCGTGATTTTGATACGATTCAATCGGCTTCGGTTAAAATATCGAAGCTCAATCCCCCTGTTGGCGGTCAATTGAATAAAGTAAGTGTTACGCTGATACGGTAGAATGATTTAGAAAATTAAATATTGCACAGTCCAAATTTTTAACTTATTTTTGCCCCGCAAATAAAAAGGTCTCTTGGCCGAGTGGCTAGGCACCGGTCTGCAAAACCGTCCACTCCAGTTCGAGTCTGGAAGAGACCTCAA
>JAVHQG010000382.1:0-7580 GCA_036171035.1 Bacteroidales bacterium | reverse complement strand
GTGTATGTAAGAAAACTCAGTGTCAGATAAGAAAATGTCAAGAATGAGGCTTTCGTAGTTTTGAAAATCAAGGAGTTTACTTTTGTAAATGACTGTTTTCAAAACCAGAGTAACGAAATTATTGGCGTTTTCTTGCTGACACTATTTATGCCTTGTCAAAATTTGTGTCGAAGATAGATATTTTTTAATTGATTTATTTTAGTTTTTTTTGAATAGCTAAAATATTGTTTGTATTTTTACAAATTATTAATTTCAAACAAAATCCTAATTATGACAATTTACGTTGGAAACATCTCTTTCAAATTGAAAGAAAACGACTTGGATGCAGTCTTTGCAGAATTTGGTGCTGTAGAATCTGTAAAAATCATTAAAGACAAAATTAGTAAAAGATCAAAAGGTTATGGCTTTATTGAAATGACCAACGATTCAGAAGCAGAAAATGCTATTAATAGCTTGAACGAAAAGGAAATTGATGGCAGAGCATTGAAGGTTCATAAAGCACATCCAAAAACTGAAGAGTAATCGAGAAAGAGGATACTTTATGAATAAAGGGCGGTTAATCGCCCTTTATTATTTCCATGGAAATCGGTTGAACATTAGAATAACTGCTATAAGTAATCCTCCGATCGAGAGAACACGATTCCATTTTAAACCTGATAAGTGGAACATACTGCACAATACCACCCCAATAAAAGAAATAAACAAAACGATAGTAAATTGTCCGGATTCAACTCCTACATTAAACGAAAATAAAGGCATTGTAAGGCTTTGTTCCATTCCTAATATTCCTTTTAAATAGTTCGAAAAACCAAGTCCATGTATTAATCCAAAAAACAAAGCACTGGTGTATCGAATGATTAATATTTTTCTCGGAATAATTTCATTTTTTTGAAATATATTTGTAAGGGCTGTTGTAAATATTGTTAAAGCAATTAAAAATTCTGAAATTTCTGTTGGTATATTTATCAGATTTAGTGTTGCCAAGACTAGCGTGATGGAATGTCCAACTGTAAAAGAAGTAATAAGTATCAAAACTTTTTTCCATTGCGTGTAAGAGTAGGCTGCACACAGGACAGCTATAAAAAGAATATGATCGTATCCGCCGGAGAAAACAATATGTTTAAACCCTAATAGATAATACATTTTGAAAATAGCCATTTGTAAAAAAATTGTATTATTAAATTTATTCGTTTTCTTGCTGCTGCAGCCTCTATCAACGAAACATCCTCTTCATTTTAGTCTCACAAATATAGAATATAATCAGAAAAACAAATGTGTTTCAATTGCTGCAAAGTTGTTTGTGAAAGATCTATCGGAAGCAGTATATAAATCTACCAAACAACTGCCGGATATTATTACAAATAATTCCGATAAATATGATGCAGAGTGGTACAAGTATTTTTGTGAAAATTTTTCAGTATTTATCAACGATACTAAAATAAAAAGCTGTAATTTTGAGTTTAAGAGAAAAAAACTAAATGAAGATTGTATCTGGCTTTTTATTGAACTAAATAGAATTAACTCAATAAAAAAAATCGTGGTAAAAAACACTTTTCTTTGTAGTCTTTTTCAGGATCAGACAAACCTGATGATTTTTGACATTAATCAATCACAACAAAGTTTTAATTTAAGTTGTGAGCATAATATGGCAATTGCTGAATATTAGTTTTTTATTATTTTATATGTGAGATATTTTTTTTTCATACTATTATTTTTTACTGTATTTATAGCTAGTGCAACTCATAATAGGGCTGGAGAGATTACTTACAAACAAATTTCGCAACTTGAGTATGAAGTTACGGTTCTTACTTACACGTTTACATTAGCCTATAATGCAGATAGACCAAATCTAGAGATTCGTTGGGGAGATGATACAAAATCTATTATTAATCGTGTAGAAGAAGTATATCTACCCAATAATTATAAACGAAATAAATATGTTGCAAGACACACATATCCCGGAGCAGCTACCTACGTGATTGTTGTTGAAGACCCAAATAGAAACTATGGCGTTCAAAATATTCCAAATTCAGTGAATGTTGTTTTTTCAATTCGTACTATCATGCAAATTACATCAGACGTATCTTCAAACAATACTCCGGTGTTGCTGAATCCGCCTATTGATAAAGCAGCCGTGGGGAAATTATTTATTCATAATCCTTGTGCCTGGGATCGCGATGGTGACAGCCTTTCCTACAAGTTAACAAAATGCACGGGAGAGGGTGGAATTGAAATCCCGGGATATACTTTTCCTGAAGCAAGTCATTCATTTTATATTAATGAACTTACCGGAGATCTTGTGTGGGATGCGCCTGTTCATGCCGGAATTTATAATGTTGCCATGTTCATTGAAGAGTGGCGGCATAACAGAAAAATTGGTAAAATTGAGAGAGATATGCAAATTGAAGTTTCAGATGTTAACAATAATCCTCCTCAACTAACAGTAAACGACTCGTATTGCATTGAAGCAGATTCAGTTTTACGATTTACTGTTTCTGCAACTGATCCTGAAAACGATAAGCTGGCATTATCTGCAACAGGTGGTCCATTTATGGTTGATAGTAGTCGTGCAACATTTCAAAACGGAGTTATCGGAGAAGGTCAGATAAATGAAATTTTTGAATGGAAAACAATTTGTATGCATGTGAGGAAACAACCCTATTCTATAACATTTAAAGCACAAGATTACAATCAGGAATTGAGTTTGGTTGCACAAAAAAATGTAAATATTTACGTGGTGGCACCAGCTCCAAAAAATGTAGTGTTGCTTCCAACAAATACGTCAATTACTGTCTCATGGCAGGCAGAGCAATGCTCTAAAGCGATTGGCTATAAAATCTATAGAAAATCAGGATCTTCAGGATTTATTCCAAATCATTGTCAAACAGGGGTGCCTGCTTCAACCGGATATGTTCAAATTGGCAATTTAACAGGTATAAATAGCACTACTTTTATTGATAATAACAATGGACTCGGTTTGGCACAAGGCTATAATTATTGTTATCTGGTTGTTGCATATTTTTATGATGGTGCTGAAAGCTACGCTTCTTCCGAAGTCTGTTCAGAATTGATTCGGGGAATCCCGGTAATAACAAATGTGAGCGTAAATCATACAGATTCTCTGAATGGCTCAATATATCTTGCCTGGGCGAAGCCAACTCAATTAGACACCTTGCCATCTCATCCGCATGGTCCTTATAAATATTTGATTTATCGCTCTAATGACTTATGGGGATCAGAAACACAACTCATAGATTCCTTATCAAACCTCACAGACACCGTATTTATTGATACTTTGATAAATACAAATAGATACCCTCATTCTTATAAAATCGAGTTATATAATGATAGTGTTGGAAAACGTTTTTTAATAGGTGCGCCAAGTATTGCATCATCAGTATTTTTAAAAGCATATGCTTCTGACAACAAGTTGCAGATTGATTTTATGATAAATGTACCTTGGCAAAATCAAATATACATGGTGTATAAAAAAAATGAAATTACATTATTGTTCGACTCACTTACAACTGTTTTTCAGGCATCAGTTATTGATTCAATGCTAGCAAATGGAAAGAATTATTTTTATCAGATTAAAACCATCGGCCATTATGGTACTGCTGGTTTTGTTGACCCAATAATAAATTATTCTCAAATTATTTGTGCCACTCCTATTGACACCACACCTCCATGTTCTCCTGAATTAGTTGTGAATAGTATTTGCGATAGTTTGCAAAATATCTTGTCGTGGACAAATCCAAATCTCTCTTGTGCAAATGACGTGACACAGTATAACATTTATTATTCATCCACTCTTGATGGTGTCATGAGTCATATTGCAACTGTTTCTCCTGCTACAAACACTACGTACATTGATCGTCCGAAGCAAACAATGGCTGGATGCTATTTTGTTACGGCAGTGGACTCTTTTATGAATGAAAGCTATAGTCCTGCAAAGATTTGTATAGATTCATGTGTTTTCTATAATTTACCAAATATTTTTACACCAAATAATGATGGGCAAAATGATCTTTTTAAACCTATAAACAATCATTTTGTTGAGAAAGTTGATATGAAAATTTATGACCGCTGGGGAATACTTGTGTTTCAAACAACAGATCCTGAAATTAAATGGGATGGTCATTATATGAAAAACAATAAATTAGTTACTAGTGGTGTTTATTACTACGTTTGTGATGTATATGAATCGCGATTAACTGGTTTAGAACATCGTACACTACTAGGATTTGTGCATGTTATGGGAAACGAGGGAGTAATAAAAAAATGAAAATTAATTGCTTTTATATTACTATAAAAATTTTCGGAAAAAGTTGTGTCAGCCTATTCTTTCTTGGACTGTTCATTTGCTCTTCATTGCGGTTAAGTGCACAGACAGATACTAATTTATTTATAAAAATTTCAACTGATATTTTTTATAAAAACTACACCAATGCAATCGAGAATATTGACAAAGCACTAAAGCTAAATCCTGATAATACAGCATTGATAATACAACGTGGAGATTGCAATTACTTTCAAAAAGAATATCAAAATGCACTTTCTGATTATGTGAAAGCTGAAAAAATAGAGCAGGGAAGTGTTTCTTTTCAAATGACAAAATGCTATTCTATGCTAGGGAAATATGATGATGCAATGAAGTGTCTCAAAAGCAATGTTGTGTCAAAATATAAAAAACCTCAACGGATATTTAATACCGATGTTGCTTTTGAAAATCTACGCAAAACAAAGGAATGGAGAGAATTTTGGAAAGGAGATTATTACTCAAACCTTGAAAGTTCTGTTGCTGAAGCTGAGTATTATATTGAATCAGGCAAGTTTGATAAAGCTCTTGAATTGGCAAATGAGCTATTATTACAACACTCCAATAATATTATGCTACATCATGTAAAAGCAATGGCATTATCGGCTCTTGATGCTAAAGATGAGGCAGAACAGGAATATAAAACGATCATAAAAAACAAATCAAATCAGCCTGCATTTTATATTGAGCGTGCAACTTTGTATGATAAGATGAACAAGCACAAAAAGGCATTGAATGATCTAAATAAGGCTATTGCACTGGATCCTTTTAATTTAGCGATTTTAAAGAATAGGGCATTTTCTGAATGGCATTTAAAAATGTATGATAATGCTATCGCTGATTATCAGGAATATTTGAAATACTTTAGTTTCGATCAAGAGGCAATTTATAATTGTGGTCTTGTTTTTTATGATCATCAAGACTACCAGGAATCCTTGTCCTTTTTTAATAAATTGCTTGAAGAAGGAGGGAAAAGCAATAAATATTTAATTGCACGAGGTAATGTTTTTTTAGCTTGTAAGTCTTTTTTGTTTGCTGAAACAGATTATAATCAAGCTTTAGATATAGATCCTTTTTCCGGTTTGACTTATTTAAACAGAGGGCTTGCCCGTTTTGAACAGGGTTTTGTTGAAGGGGCTTGCCGAGATTGGCAAAAAGCAGTGAATTTAAAAGAGAATGATGCTATTGATTTTATTGAAAAACACTGCTCTTTTAATCAGTCATTAAAATAAAAAAAGCCGCCTTTAAAAAGACAGCTTTTCAATATTATTTTCAATATTATTTTTTATTTCTTAGCTGCTTCTTCTAGCGTAATTGTTCTGTCACCAGATCGAGAGGAAACAAAATTACCATTGCTTGTCTGATAGTCTTCAATTTTACGATAGAAAACCATTTTTTTGCTACGTAGCTCTGTGATTTCGTAAACTTCTGAATTTTCTCCATTTGCATATTTAATACCGTATGAATTCAGACTTGTTTCGTCGTCAACAGATGGAACCGTTTCATCTTCAAATTTCAATGTTGATACATATGTTTCAGTTACCTGAGTATCTTCATAAATGAGCGCAATTCTTTGTTTTTTCTTAAAATTATCAACTCCCGTTAAAAAATCCCAAGTGCCCCTAAATGATTCCTTATGGGTTATTGTTACTGTTCTTGTGTAAGCTGGAATGGTATCGGGCATTGATTTAGTGGCAACAATTTTATATTCATACACTCCCGTAAAAGGACCTTTCTTATCAAAATCCATGGTATATGTCAGTACCGTGCCGGTAGCTTTCCAAACACTTTTAGTTGGAAATCCATTAGTAAGGATACTATCTCCACCTAATTTGCTGGTTAGACCTAAATATTTTATTGTCTCTGTCTGTGATGTCCCCGCAATGGTTAATTCATGTTGTTCAGGTGCTTTATTATCTGCTTGCGCATATACCTGTTTAAATGATTCTGCCAGTGCGGTAATATTATAACTCCCTGCAACTCTAGCTTTTCTAGACCTGAATGAAAAGAATGGATCTTGAGCTCCTTTTTTGCATCCAACAAATGTTGATCCGGTAACTAAAATCATTAACAGTAATAAAATAGAGTTCCTTTTCATATTGTATTTTTAACGTGTTAAGTTGACAAAAATATTTTATTTTTTAACAAAATTCAAATTTTTTTGAACAATTTTTGTTAATAATCTGAATTTTTATATAATATTTAGCTTTTCAAATATGTTTTGATAAGCTAATCTCCCAGTTCCAAGCTGATAAAAGTGTTTCTTCCAAAGATTTTTCTGCTTTCCAGCCTAATTCTAAATTAGCTTTTTTTGTACAGGCATATACTTTTTCAATATCCCCTTCTCTGCGCTCAACAATCCCATATTTCAGCTTTTGATGAGTTGATTTTTCAAAAGCCTTAATGATTTCTAAAACAGAGATGCCTCGTCCTGTTCCCAAATTAAATATTTCAAAATTAGTTTTACATTTATTTTCCAGCATTCGCTTCAATGCAATAACATGAGCTTTTGCAAGATCAACCACATTTATATAATCACGTATGCAGGTTCCATCAGGTGTTTTATAATCATTACCAAAGACATGAAGCATTTCTCTTTTTCCAATTGCAGTCTGTGTAATAAATGGAATAAGATTGTTCGGTATGCCCAGTGGTAGCTCGCCTATAATTGCAGATTCATGTGACCCTATTGGGTTAAAATATCGCAAAGCAATGCTGAAAAACCCTTGTTGCGATTTTGCAAAATCGTGTATTATATCTTCCGCAATCTGTTTAGTATTGCCATATGGCGACGTTGCCTTTTTCAATTGGGATTCTTCTGTAACCGGGAGGGTGTCTGGTTCTCCATAAACTGTACATGATGATGAAAATACAAAATATGGAATTTTATTTTTCCCCATTTCTGAAATAAGATTTACCAACGAAAAAAGATTGTTCCGATAGTATTTTAAAGGTTTTACAACAGATTCTCCAACTGCTTTAAATGCAGCAAAATGAATAACAGCACTTATTTTATATGTGGAAAAAAAATTTCTGGTTAATGATTCATCACATAAATCAAAATTTTCAAATATTGGTCTAATGCCTGTAATTTTCTCTATTCCGTCAATTACTTTAATGTCAGAATTTGAAAGGTTGTCAATAATAACAACGTCAAATCCATTGTTCTGAAGTTCTACAACCGTGTGAGAACCTATATATCCAACACCGCCAGTGACAAGTATTAGTGGTTTTTTATTTTGCATTCCTTTTATTTTAATTA
>JAVHQG010000381.1:0-7644 GCA_036171035.1 Bacteroidales bacterium | reverse complement strand
AATTAAATCCCTTCGGGATTAATATAAAAATGAAGTGAGAAATGTTAATTATTTATTTTAAATCCCCTAAAACAATATAAAAGACACAAATCTTTAGCACTTAAAATTTAAAATATGTCAAAAAATCAAACAGAAGTAAAAAATTATAATAAAAAAATATTAAAAGAACAAATTACCAAATTGTTTATTGGCAGTCCCACTCAAAGCTTTAATTACAAACAGATTGCAGCAGCTTTTAACATCACGCAAACAGGAATTAAACAACTGGTAAATCAAATTTTAGATGAACTGCTAAAAACAGAATTCATTGAAGAGGTTTACATGGGAAAATTTCGATACATGCAGAGAACAGCCATTCTTGAAGGTGTTCTCGAAATGAAAGAAAAAGGTACTGCATATATTGTATCAAATGAACATGATAAAGATATTATTATTCCTAACGAATGCAGAAATCACGCATTAATGGGAGATAAAATACGGGTAATGTTGCGACCCGTGAGGAAAGGAAACGATCTCTATGGCGAAGTGATAGAAATAATTGAAAGATCTACAAAAACGTACATTGGAACTATTCAAACAACAAAAACATTTGCATTTTTAGTCCCCGATTTCAAACAATTACCCTATGATATTTTTATTCCGCTTTCAAAATTAAATCATGCTCAAGCGGGATACAAGGCTATTGTGCGTGTTACAGACTGGCCTTTGGAAGAAAAAAGCCCAACAGGTGAAGTGATTGAGGTACTTGGCAAAGCTGGCGAAAATAATGCTGAAATGCACGCTATTCTTGCGGAATTTGATCTGCCCTACAAATATCCTGATGAATTAATTAAAGAAGCCGAAAAAATATCTGAACAAATTCCAGATGAAGAAATAAAAAAACGTCGTGATTTTAGAAATATTACAACCATTACTATCGATCCAATTGATGCAAAAGATTTTGACGATGCGCTCTCGATATGCAAAACAAAAAATGGTTTGTGGGAAATAGGCATCCACATTGCTGATGTTACACACTATGTGCAACCCGGCACAATGCTTGAAAAAGAAGCCGCCCAACGTGCCACATCTGTATATTTGGTTGATAGGGTTGTCCCCATGCTGCCTGAGCATTTGTCTAATTTCATCTGCTCCTTGCGACCAAATGAAGACAAACTCTGCTTCTCTGCTGTTTTTGAATTAGATGATAATGCCAACATTGTTTCTCAATGGTTTGGGAAAACTATAATTAATTCTGATCGACGTTTCCATTATGAGGAAGCACAAGAAATACTTGATTCTGGCGAGGGAGATTATGCTGCAGAACTTAACACATTTGATAATCTTGCAAAAAAACTTCGTGCTGAAAGATTCAAAAGTGGTGCGATTGGTTTTGATAGACAAGAAGTAAAATTTAAAATTGACGACAACGGTAAGCCGCTTGGTGTCTATTATAAAGAAGCTAAAGATTCAAATAAACTGATTGAAGAATTTATGTTGCTTGCCAATAAAAAAGTGGCAGAATTCTGCGGCAAAAAGAAAAAAGGAGCTTCAACGAAAATATTTGTTTACAGAGTCCATGATAAACCAAACATGGAAAAGCTTCAACAATTTTCAAATTTTATCAAAAAATTTGGTCATACCATCAAGACTACTACTGGAAAAGCAATTGCCGGCTCCATCAATACTTTGCTTGAAAAGGTAAAAGGCAAAGGGGAACAAAATGTAATTGAAACACTTGCCATCAGAACTATGGCAAAAGCAATATATTCCACTCAGAATATTGGTCACTACGGTCTTTCATTTGATTTCTACACGCATTTTACTTCACCGATTCGTCGCTATCCTGATATGATGGTTCACCGATTACTGGAGATTTATCTACAGAAAGAAAATCCAAAACATGCAGACAGATACAAAGATCTTTGCAAACACTCATCAGATATGGAACAGCGTGCAGCCGATGCAGAACGGGCTTCAATAAAATATAAACAGGTAGAATTTATGAGCGATAAAATTGGGCAAGAATTCGATGGTGCAATTTCAGGTGTTGCTGAATGGGGCTTATTTGTTGAGCTATCTGAAAATAAATGCGAAGGTCTAGTCCCTGTTAGAGAATTAAAAGACGATTATTATGTTTTTGATGAAGACAACTATTGCCTCTACGGAAAACACCACAAACAAACATATCAATTAGGTGATAAAGTAAGAGTAGTAGTGGTTCGTGTAAATATATTTAAGAAACAGTTAGATCTTGCATTAGTCGAAAAATAGTAACAAAAAAATAAAGTTTTCTATTCCATATAAATTTAAGTAAATTTGTCCCGACGTTTATTCGATCAATTTCGTTTATCAATAATAAATTTTAAGCATTATGAAAAAGTTAATAGTATTTGCAATTGGTATTGTATTCCTCACTTGGGGCTGCGATCCTAAAGAATCTGAAGATTTTAAAAAACTACAAGCAAGAGCAGATAGTCTTGAAGGTATGACATCTGTAAAAGACAATTCTATCACCGATTTTATTGTGGCCTATAATAAAATTCAGAATAATCTGAATAATATTAAAGAAAAAGAAAATATTATCAGTGTTAACTCAAAAAATTCTCCCGAAAGTAAAGAGGAGATGGCCGCTAAAATTAATGAAGACATTCAGAGTATCTACAACCTTGTTGGCGAAAATAAAAAACAGATTCTTCGCTTAAAAAACAAGCTGAAAAAATCAGGTGGAAGAGTAAAAGAGCTTGAAAAAATGATTGCAAACCTAAATGCACAGATTACAGAAAAAGATGCTGAAATCGAAACATTAAAGAACACTGTGGAAAAAATGCACATTCAAGTTACAGCAATGGCCGCAAAAATTGACACACTCCTTGTTGAAAATGAAGAAAAAGGAAAAGTTATTGATGCCAAATCAAAAGAAGTTGACCAAAAAACCGAAGAACTCAATACCGCATACTATGCATTCGGCAAAGAAAAAGAATTGGTAAACCAAAATGTTCTTGCAAAAGGAGGATTTATGGCTAAAAGCCAAAAACTTGCGGACAATTTTAATAAAGATTATTTTACGAAAATCAATATTCAGAAAATTAAATCAATTCCTTTATTTTCAAAAAAAGCAAGAGTTGTTACCACACATCCATCAAAATCATTTAAAATTATTGGTAACAATAAAGCCGATAGCCTTGTTATTACAAACCCTGCTGAATTTTGGGGTACAACAAAATATTGTGTTATTGTTGTTGAATAATTTTTTAAACAAACATTTAAAATCATTGGCTGATTCTATTGAATTAGCCTTTGTTTTTTAGTAAATTTTGTTAGAAATCACTCCGCCGGAATGAAAAACTTTTTAAAATTTATTGTTCGCACAATTCCTCGTCCAATCTTAATTAGGCTGGGATATGCATTCAGCTTTTTGTTTGTTTTTTTCTATCGGGGAAATAAATATGAATGCCCTATATGTGGTGGAAAATTTCGCAAAATGTTTCCATGGGGCAATAAGGGCTGGGACAACAGACTCTGTCCTCAATGCCTTTCTTTGGAAAGACATCGGTTACTATGGTTATATCTACATCATAAAACAGATTTTTTTTCAGCAAAATTAAAAATGTTGCATGTTGCACCTGAACAGCCATTTATCAAGCGATTCAAGCAAATTTCAACTCTCGATTATACTACGGCAGATCTTTTTTCTCCAATAGCAGATGTGAAAATGGATATTCAGGATATTCCATTCAAAGAAAACACTTTCGATATTGTTATGTGTAATCACGTTATGGAGCATATTCCCGATGAACACAAGGCAATCACAGAAGTATATCGTGTACTGAAAAAAGGTGGGTGGGCAATTTTACAAGTTCCAATAAACACTGCTTCTGCTACAACCTACGAAGATCCCACAATCACCGATCCAAAAGAACGTGAAAAATATTTTGGTCAATACGACCACATCAGATATCATGGATTAGACTATCCTAAAAGACTTGAAGCAGGCGGATTTACCGTGGTGCAGGATCGTTATCTTTTTGAAGCGTTCGATGAAAAAATGCGTGATTATTATCGGTTGCCTGTTGATGAGATCATATATATGTGTAAAAAAATATAACACAGATCTTTTACTGCATCACGTTTCTTACAAAACACAACAGTTTTTCATCATCGTTAAACCGTGCAGTAAACTGTAATCCTAATGGCATATTGTTTTTTGAAACACCTGCGGGAACCGTTATTGCAGGCATTCCTGCAAATGTCCATGGAAGATTCATAATTGGACTTCCGGTTGATTCAAGCCCAAATGGAGCATCGGTGATGGTTGATGGGCTTACCCAAATATCTATACCGTGTCGGTGCATTGTTTCAGATAATTTTTCACGTAATAGAAAACGACCATTTTTTGCTAATTCTAAATCAACTTTAGTAACTTTTTTCCCATCAAGAATTAATTGTTTTGTATGTGGTCTGTATAGATTTTCATACTCTGCAAACCAGTATTTATGTTCCATTGCCATTTCCGCAGCGCACATTTCCCGATGTGTTTTATTAATCTCGGTAATATTTTCAAAAAGATTTATTTGTTTTACAACAAGCCCTTTTTTTTGAATTTTTTTGATTTCTTCGTCAAAAACATTCCTAACATCTTCACTTGCCTGATCAAGATACCTACCTACGGGGATTCCGATTACTGGCAATAATTTATTATTATTAGTTTCCCATTTATCAAAAAGTACAGAAGCAACAGATTCTGCACCATCAATGTTCTGTGTAAAAAACCCAATATGATCTGCTGAACCCGAAAAAGGGATTACTCCTTCAGTTGAAATTCTACCAAAACTTGGTTTAAAACCAAAAATACCACAAAAAGCAGCTGGGCGAATAATCGATCCAATTGTTTGTGTCCCCAGTGATAGTGGACAAAATCCGGCAGCCACTGCAGCTGCCGATCCACTGCTCGACCCACCAGGTGTATGAGCGATGTTCACCGGATTTCTTGTTGGTCCGGGTTCAAAATATGCAAACTCTGTAGTGACTGTTTTTCCAAGCACCAGACTTCCTGCTTGCTTAAGTTTTGCAACACTTACAGCTTCTTTTCCAACAAAAAGATTTTCCGGTAATTTTGAACCTGCACGGGTTGTAAACCCCTCTACTCTAAAAATATCCTTTACACCAATCAATACTCCAAACAATGGTGACCAATTTCCCACATCTGGGAATTTTTCTAATAACTGTTTTGCTTCTTTTTTTAATCGTTCTCGCCGATTATCTTCTGGCAAAAAGGCTTGTAAACATGGATTATTCTGTTCTATAAGATCACACGAACGATCTATCTGTAACAATATATTTTCAGGATCATGCTTAACAGATTCAATATATTTTGAAAGCGAAAAACTGTTTACATATGAACTAATCATCTTCACTCTTTTTCTTTTTTTCTTGATCTTTATCTTCAACTTGCTGTTTCCCCCGTTTTTTTTTCTTTATCGGATTTTCAGTGTATTCTCTTCCGGAAGCATCCACCCAAATACTTTTCCCTTCTTTTACGGCTTTTGCATAGCCATCTTTGAAATCAATTATTTTGTCATAAAGAATCGGAATAATCATTTTGCCATCTTTGTTGTATAACCCTTTTTTTTCTTCTTTCTGTACCACAAAATTCGTCCCTGTCCCGGGATATACATCTTCAAATTCAAATGGAATAACAGTGTTTCCTTTGAGATCAATTATGCCAAATTTATCTTTAATTTTTGCTGAAAAATACAGATCCTTCATGGGTGATAATTTTGAATATTTAAAATCAATGATTCCTTTGCCCTTATGGTCAATTGTGCCAATTAATCCACCTTTCGTTACAATCAGATAATCATCAAAAATCTCATTTATTTTATCATATTCTGTGGTAAGGTAAACTTGTCCATTTTCATCTAAAATTCCCTCTTTTTTCTCTTGCGTTGCAATCCAAATTTTTCGATCAAAATTATAGCTTAGCCTAGAATAAATAAATGCTGATTTCGGCTCTCCTGACTCATTAACCAATCCCCATTTTTTATTCTGCATCACAGATATAAGGCTAGCTTGTTGCCCTTTCACGTCGTCATATAAAGGTTGAATTGTGTATTTTCCTTGTTTGTCTATTTGACCCCATTTCCCTTTATCTTGCACCCACAGATATTTATAATCAACGTATTTTATGAAGTCATGTGCAAAATCAACAACTACCTGCGATTTTGAGTCAACAGCTCCCCATTTCCCATTTTTTTTCGCAAGTCTTAAACCTTCAGCCAGTGGCAAAATATTTTCATATCCTTCATCTATTTTTTTTGTTGAACCGGGAGGTGGAAACAAACCAATACTTTTCTTGTGTCGTGCAATCAAATATTCTCCATCATCACCATCTGTGTCAACAAAAAACACTTCATCGTAAATACAGGGGAATGTGAGCCCTTTTGATACTTCATACATGCCTTCTTTTTTGTTAAGCTTTACAGCAAATCTTATAATTCCATCTTCCAGAATGCCCGTAGTTGCATAAAACTGCACCATATCGTATTCAACAGGGACTAGTATTTTACCCGATTTGTTACAAACACCCATTTTTTTACCTTTTTTAATAAATGGACAATACATATTGCTGATTTCAAGATCCGGAACAAAAATATTGTCATATTCAAAAGGTAAAACTTCAGTTCCTAAAACATTAACAAGCCCCCATTTCCCATCTTTTTCTGCAATAAAAATTCCGTATCCTTCTGTTGAAGCCGTCTGATCTTCTGCTTTTAAACTTTTATATAATGGTTGTGTGATTATTATTTTTATAGATCCATCTGCATTTACATATTGTAATCCCTTCTTCCCATTTTTACTATATACACTTAATTCCAGTGCATTAAAGACAAACTGACCCTTTTCGTTTATTTTTACATCTTGACCTTTATATGTCACATTTGCAAGATAAAGCGTATCGTCTTCCGTAGATAAAACCGATTTGTAAACTGTTACCGAATCGAATACACAGGGCGCAACCTCAACAGCATTTTGCATATCCATAAAGCCCCAATGCTCACCCCTTGATACCGGAAGCAAACCAAACTGACAATTAGCATCTTCGGTCTTTGCATAATAATAAGCAGATTTTTTGCCGTTAATTTCAATTTTAAAAGAATCCTTTGCCGCATTATATTCCTTTGTATAAATCGGACAATCACCCTGTATTACAGATGTTGATAAAAACATGCTCTTTACAGGAAACGTAAAAATCGTTAGGACAATGATCAAATAATATAGCTTGCTCATATTTGTATTTTTCTTGTATCAAAAATATAAAATTGTGCTATGATTCAATAGCTCTTTAATGATTTATTTTTAGCCTTGAAATTCTATTTTTTAACATATTGAAATGAGTAGTTGTTTTTCCTTTTATCCTCATATAACGTTGTTTTTATATAGCTTTGGTAAAAGGTGAACGAAACATTACTACTACAATATGCCGGAGCATATAACTCTGTTGTGCTAATCCAAAACAATATAATGAACAAAATAAATGCCGATAAACTTGCTATTGGTGTCAATTACGATGGAGTCGCCTATGATTACAAAAACCATGTAACCCAACGTATTTAGTGTATGCAAGAAAACTCAGTGTCAGATAAGAAAATGTCAAGAATGAGG
>JAVHQG010000380.1:0-28853 GCA_036171035.1 Bacteroidales bacterium | reverse complement strand
CATATCCAGTCTAGATTATTCGTTATAGCAATGAAATTTGCACTGTTTCCTTTTCAAAAATAAGGGCAGGCTTTGTAAAATTGTTCGCTATTACGAGTTTATGCGCATTCACTATATAGTCTCGAGCTCAATATCAAAATGATTTTCTTTACCTCTTGCAACACAAATTGCGATATTACAGTGTTTATAACCTTTAGCAATAATTGTAAGGTGGCTTGTTCCACTTTTCACGGAATCGAAAACAAAGAACCCGTGTTCATTTGTTGACCCAGATTGTTTGTCCTCGTTTACTATAAAATTCAATTAATTTAATTTTTTTTACAAGATAATCTATAGATTGTAAAAATAAAAGTGCGAGTTTACGGATGGTAGGTTTGAGTTTGTGGATGGTAGGTTTGAGTTTATATCTGGTAAAAATGGATTTGGAAAATTTGATGAAAATGAGGTTTTTTGACAACAAAAACATGCAGAAAATAGAAATAAAAACAGAACAGAATGTTTATAAAAGAAAAAATCCGGAAATTATCCGGATTTTTTCTTTTATAGGTTATGAATCCTACTAAATATCCACGGAATACTGTTTATTTGAATGCATATTTTTAACGATTTCGTATGAGTCTTCTGCAATCACAAGTTCTTCATTGGTCTCGACTACCATTACCACGGTTTTCGATTTTTCTTTGGTTAGAATACCAGTGCCACGTTTGTTTTTGTTTAGATCAAAATCAAAATCAACACCAATAAACTCAAGTCCTTTACAAGTTTCTTGTCTTGTGAATGAATCATTTTCGCCAATTCCACCGGTAAACACGATAATATCAACGCCACCCATAGCTGCAGCGTATGAGCCTATATATTTTTTTACTCTGTAAGAATACATCTGCATGGCTGTTTTGGCACGTTCATTCCCATTGTCCATAGCGGTAATGATTTCGCGCATATCGGACGAAACACCAGTGAGACCTAACATTCCGCTATGCTTGTTAATCAATGTGTTTGCGGCAACAATACCGATTTCTTCTTTTTGCATAATATATGTCAGCACACCAAGATCTGTATCACCACAACGTGTTCCCATGATTAATCCTTCAACAGGAGTGAGACCCATACTTGTGTCAACAGATATTCCATTTTGAATTGCAGCAATTGATGCTCCATTGCCCAAATGGCAGGTGATGATTTTTTGTGTTTGATAATCAACGCCTAAAATTTCGCATGCTTTTTTTGAAACATATCGGTGGCTGGTCCCATGGAATCCATATCTGCGAATGCTATATTTTTTATATAAAGAATATGGAATTGCGTACATGTAGGCATAATCTGGCATTGTTTGGTGAAAAGCTGTATCAAAAATGCCACATTGCGGAATATTTGGCAATATCTGTTTGATTGCATAAATACCCTTTAAATTTGGTGGATTGTGCAGTGGTGCAAGAGAAACGCATTCTTCTAACATATTTACAACTTCATCGGTGATGAACACACTGGAGTGAAATTTTTCACCGCCATGCACCACTCTGTGCCCAACAGCTTTAATTTCGTCGAGACTATTTATGCAACCATGTTTTTTACTGCTGATAACACCCAGCACATATTCAATACCAATCTGGTGATCCATGATTTCTCCTTCAAGTTTCACTTTATCTCCATCTTGTCTGTCTTGTTTTAGAAATGAGCCTTTTAAGCCTATTTTTTCAACAATTCCTTTTGCTAAAACCACTGCTGATGGCATTTCAAATACTTGATATTTGATAGATGAACTTCCGCAGTTTAAAACTAATATTTTCATGTATTCTGAATTGTATCGTTATAATTAATTAAAATCCGTAATCTGTAATGTATAGTTCAGCTTGTTTTGAGGCACGTTTGCCGGCTGCATCGTAGGTGTAAAATCCCTGTCCTGTTTTTTTCCCAAGGTGATTTGCACGTACAAGTTTTTTAATAATTGGATTGGCTTTGTATTTCATATCTCCAAATTCCGAATATAAAATCTCCATCCATGTGTGCAACTTGTCAATTCCAATTCGATCGGCAAATTCGAAAGGACCGGAAACCAGACCTAAATAATTTTTCATGGTAAGATCAATATTTTCTTTTGAACTAACGCCTTCCATCAGCACTTCACAGGCTTCATTTATAAACGATGCGATGATTCTGATACTGATTAATCCCGGTGATTCCTCAACATGAATGGGCGTCTTCCCGATCATTTTAATAAATTTAAAAGCATCTTCATAAACATCTTCAGCCGTGTGCAGCCCTTTTACAATTTCAACTACTCTGGCATTTGGGTTGGTTGTAAGGAAATGAAGCCCAATGCAACGATTTTTTATTTTCAATGAAGTTGAAAGTTCTGTGATTACTGCGGCTGTCGAATTGGTTGCTATAATACAACGCTCGTCAACTTGTGCCTCAATGCTTTTAAATACTTGCCGCCTTAATGCGTACAGTTCTGCCACAGACTCTGATTTAAGACATTCAATCACGAGGTCACATCCAACAAAGTCTTCATATTTTGAAGTTCCTTTTATTCTTGATAGAATGATTTTTTTTTCACCGGTTGTCATTCCCCAGTGGTTGATCTGTTTGTTAAGATTAGTTTCGAGTTGAGTAAACGAATGATTAATTCTATCATCGGTGGGTTCAATAAAAATCACATCCATGCCGCTCTGGCTTACAGTAAGGGCGATTGATCTGCCAACCGCACCGCAACCAACGACTCCAATTTTTGAAAACAAACTGGAAACTCTATTTTTTTGACCAAATCCATATGGTTCAATGGGTTCAATTGTGTATTCAGACATATATATTATTACTTTTATTAATTACAATTAATTATAAGTTTTAGGTTGTAAGTCATGACGTGCATACTTGATTTGCCGTTATGGCGATAAGATTTACGATGTCGCTTACCGAGCAGCCTCTGGACAAGTCGTTGATAGGTGCTCCTAAACCTTGAAGAATTGGACCGATAGCTTCCGTATCTCCGAGACGTTCAACTAGTTTGTATCCAATGTTTCCTGCTTGTAGGTCAGGGAAAACCAGCACATTTGCAAAGCCTGCAACTTTTGATCCTGGTGCTTTTTTTTGACCGACTTTTTCAATCAATGCGGCATCAGCTTGCAGTTCTCCGTCAAAGTTAATATCGGGTCGTTTTTCTTTCGCTATTTTTGTGGCGAGTATAACTTTATCAACCAGCTCATGCTCTGCAGATCCTTTTGTAGAGAAAGAGAGCATAGCTACTTTTGGTTCATCTATCCCTGCAATGCACTTTGCTGTTTCTGCACTACAAATAGCAATTTCTGCCAGTTGTTCTGCTGTTGGATTTGGTGTGATAGCAACATCAGCAAAAATAAAAACGCCATGGTTTCCAAGTGTTTCTTTTTTTGAAACCATTACCATAGCTCCTGATACAACCGAAATACCAGGTGCAGTTTTAACAATTTGCAAGGCGGGTCTCACAGTATCAGCTGTTGTGTGTTCAGCTCCACTTACTTCTCCATCAGCATCACCCATATATATCATCATTGGACCCCAATAAATTTCCTGATCAAGCAATTTTCCTGCTTCCTCAAGTGTAAGACCCTTTGATTTCCGCAGCTCCATCAGTTTTGCAATGTATAACTTACGTTTTAATGATGTTTTTGGATTAATGATTTCAGCTTTTGAAAGATCGAGGCTGAATTTGGTTTCCAGTTCTTTTATTATTTTTTCATCGCCAAGTAAAATAATATTTGCAAAACCTTCTTTAAGAACGATGTCAGCAGCTTTAACTGTTCTCTCAAAATTACCTTCAGGTAATACAATTTTTCTTTTATGCAAATGTGCTTTTTCTTTTATTTGTTGTAATAAATCCATGTTTTTATAGGTATTTATATCAGTTTTAAACTGAACAAATTTAGAACTAATAACCAGATATAATCATAAAGATATTCTGTTTAACAACAATATTGTAAAGCAGAAATCAGAAAAGTTGAGTCCACTCCGAAAAGTCCAAAAAATATTTTCCAGCGATTTTTTGCCCTTGATCCCTAAAGGGAAATCGCTGAAAATCAGTGTGCCTTTAAAGTCCCCTTTAGGGGATTTAGGGGTTAAAAGACTTTTCGGAGTGGACTCAAAAGTTAAAACAATAATTTTTGTTTCGATTGCAGGGAATTTGGATCAATAAGAACAGATGTTATAAGACCATCTGTTATTTTTAAATCTTTCAAAAATTTATTAAGAATAGGAGTTGAGATGATTCCGAAAATTTGTAAAAAGAAGTCAATATTTTTAAATTCTTCAATAAGGAAACCATTGTTGCAGCGATTTGAGATAAGATTAAATGTGAGTGCAGCAGTAGTATCAATATATTGATATACAGAAAATGATTGTGTGCTTTTTATTGTAGGATCAATAATTTCGAGATCATCGGTGCGCAATAAATTAAAATTAAATTTTTGATTTATTGTCCAACTAATTCGGTAGTCATATTCATGTGAGGCAATACCAATCAGGGTAAAATTATAATCTGGTATATAGTCTAATTTCTGTTGTTTTTTCTTCATGAATATAAAATAATGAAAGCAAAAATAAAAAATAAATTTGGAATAACACAGAATTTGATCTAATACATTTTAGACAACAGTTTAAGCAGCTTTTTTTTGAAACAAAAAATGGTATTAGGTTTTTGGTAAATAATGTAACCTGAGGTTACTGATTACCAATTACTCAATACTGAATACCAAAATACATTGTTTCATACTTAAATTGTACTACAACTACCCTATGTTTTCCCAGTGTTCATCGTCTTTTTTCATGCTTTTAAGTTTTTTTATTAATAAGATGTTTTCTGGTTTTTCAAGGGCAAGATCTTTGTCAAGAATTTCTTCTGCAATTGTTTTTACAAATTGAATTAATTGACCATCTTTTGCAAGGTTTGCAATCTTAAATTCAGTGGGTAGTCCGCTCTGATGAGTTCCTTCAATATCTCCGGGACCGCGCAGTTGCAAATCCACTTCAGCAATATGAAACCCATCATTTGATTCACACATTGTTTGCATTCTGATTTTAGCTTCAGAAGAAATATTTTCTGCAGTCATAAGTATGCAAGTAGATTTTTCGCCACCACGCCCAACACGACCTCTTAACTGATGCAATTGAGAAAGGCCAAAACGCTCTGCACTTTCTATGATCATCATAGTTGCATTTGGTACATCCACACCAACCTCAATCACGGTAGTAGCAATAAGAATATCTGCTTTCCCTGCAACAAATTGACGCATAGATTCTTCTTTGTTTTCGTTTTTCTGTTTGCCATGAACCACTACCATGGAATATTCAGGTGGAGGGAAAGCCCTTAAAATACTTTCTACACCATCTTCTAAAAATTTATAATCAAATTTTTCTGATTCTTTTATAAGTGGATAAACGATATAAATTTGCCTTCCTTTTTTTATTTCATTTTTTATTTCACCAAAAACCCGTAATCGTAGTGCATCAGTGTAATGTTTTGTACAAATATTTTGTCTTCCTGGTGGCAGTTCATCAATCACAGATACATCAAGGTCTCCATAAACTGTCATTTGTAAAGTTCGTGGGATTGGAGTGGCTGTCATGACGAGAATATGTGGAGGGATCACATTTTTATCCCATATTTTTTTGCGCTGTGCAACGCCAAAACGGTGCTGTTCATCGATGATTGCCAAGCCTAGATTAGAAAATTTTACATTATCTTCAATGATTGCATGTGTCCCTATCAATATATTTAATGTGCCGTTTTCAAGTTCTTCGGAAAGAATTGTTCGATTTTTTTTCTTGGTTGATCCAGTGAGTAATTTAACATTTAGACCAAAGGGTTGTAGGTATTTTGTGATTGTGTTGTAATGTTGAATGGCAAGAATTTCAGTTGGAACCATTAGGCATGCTTGAAATCCATTATCAATAACCATCAGCATACTAACAATTGCTACTAGTGTTTTTCCACTACCTACATCTCCTTGAAGCAGTCTGCTCATCTGCTTACCCGATATCATATTTTTTCTGATTTCCTTGAGGACTCTTATTTGTGCACCGGTATAATCAAAGGGTCTGTTTTTCCAAAATTGCATATTATAACTATCTTTTTTTTCGATTATATGCCCTTGTTGTTTTTCTGTTCTGAATTTTTTTTGAATTTGTATTTTTAATTGTACAAAAAATAATTCTTCAAATTTTAGTCTGTAACGAGCAGATTGCAGTATCTCTACACTTGCAGGAAAATGAATATTTATAAGTGATTCGTGTAACGATAGTAATTTATAATTAGCAGTTAAATATTCTGGTAGGGTTTCAGAAATGGGAGCCTTAATAAGCAAAATTAAATTGCTTAAAAGTTTTGACATTCCTCTGGAATTGAGAAAGCTGTTTTTAAGTTTTTCTGTAGTGTTGTAAAGTGGTTGTAATGCTGATCCAGGCTTTTTTTCCTGTTTCGCTAGTTCTTCAATTTCCGGATGGATAATATTTATTTTTCCATTAAAAAAACTAGGTTTGCCAAAAATAATATATTCTGTATTTATCTTTAAGCTCTCTTTCATCCATTTGATGCCTTGAAAAAACACTAGTTCAATAACACCACTTCCATCTGAAAAATATGCAATTAAGCGCCTTGCACGATTTTCGCCGATTGTTTCAAATTTAATAAATCTGCCTTTTACCTGAACATATGGAATCTCACTGGTTAGCTCATCTATTTTGTAAAATTTTGATCGGTCAACATAGCGGTAAGGAAAATACCAAAGTAAATCTTCAAAAGTGAAAATATTTAGTTCATTTTGTAGCAGTTCAGCCCTTTTTGAACCAACACCGGTTAGAAACTTAATTTCTGTATTTAAAAATTCTGACATAAATGTTTTGTACATCTATTTTTTACTGAATCCAATATGCAACAATGAATCTGCTACAAATTTAATTTTATTAATGATTTGTTGATGAATTTTTATGGAATGCAATTTTATTATAACGGTTCTCATATATTTTTTGTGACTTATTGTTACATTGGCAGCTTTATTTTAGGTGCTATAAAAATACTTTTTATTTGTTTATGAATTTAAGAATTGCATGGAAATATAGCTTATATCTGCTTTTTGCAAGACACAGGGGTGGTCATGGTATTCATTCACCATTTGTATTTGATCTGTTAACAAATGTAATTGAAAAAGACGAAAAACAGTTTTATATTTTTCGTGAAATTGAAAATGTGAGATCGCAGTTATTATGCTCGAAACAAAAAATAAAAATTACAGATTTTGGAGCAGGTTCTTCTGCAATGAAAGGATCGATCAGAAAAATTTCTGATCTGGTTAAGTATGCTGCTGTACAACCAAAATACGGACAATTATTGTTTCGACTGGTGAATCATTTTCAACCTCGAATCATTTTAGAACTTGGCACTTCATTAGGTTTCAGCTCAATTTATTTGGCTGCGGCTAATCGCAAAGCTACTGTAACAACCATTGAAGCTTGCAGTAATATTGCAAAACAAGCAGAACATAATTTTTTATTTTTAAAACAACAAAACATAACACTATTGAATCAATCTTTTGAAGAGGGACTACCAACGTTTTTACAGAAAGTCCCGAAGTTAGATTTTGTATTTTTTGATGGTAATCATAGAAAACAACCCACTTTGAATTATTTTTATTTATGTCTCGAAAAAGTTCACAACGATTCAATCTTAGTTTTTGATGATATTCACTGGTCTGTAGAAATGGAGGGAGCCTGGAATGAAATTAAGAAAAATGAAAAAGTGGTTGTTACCATTGATCTTTTTCAATTTGGATTAGTTTTTTTCCGAAAAGAAATGAGTAAACAAAATTTTGTGATAAAATATTAGTTCATGCGCTAACTCGCCATTTTATCTCAACGGATGTACTTCTTTATTTATAAATTGTGATTCTAAATCAGCAATATATTTTTCAAATTTTTCTTTTGTTGCCTGCATCTCTTTGTTCACTGATGCAAATTTTGAAAATATATCTCCAATTGTTCTTGTGTCAAGATTTTTATCCATCCAAGGATAGAGAATTGTGTCTTCTTTCATGATATGTTCGGTAAGTAAATTGCAATAATTATCCAAATTCAATTTTATAAGTTCGTTATTGTTTGTTTCAACACCTTTAAAAATTTTCCTCACAAAACCTCGACCTGTATCATGATCGTGCAACATAACTTTAAGTATATCAAGTGACGGATCAAAGTAAGCAAACAAAATATTTTCTTCTTTTGCATGATGAAATTTATCCGCATAATTTTTAATAAAATCAACAACATTTAGTGTCAATTTTTTATGTTCTGATTTTGTTATATTTATATGTTCTATTATTGTAGGAACAAGCGCAAGCAATCGTTTAATAATTTTATGTTCTTCTACAAGTTCCCTTAAAGATGGAGATAAAGTGCTTTTATTATTTTTATCTTTTTTTTCAATTGTAATTCTTGGAATATCGAGAGACTCTCCTTGATAAATAATATTGAAAATAGCTGTCAGTAAATTTTTCTCCTGAATTTCATCCAGATTATGAATTCCAATCACATCTTTTAATTTACAAGTCCCAAGGCTGCATGGAGCACACCCAATTTCATAGTTATCTAGTGCTGTCTGCACGGCAGCAAATTCATTAATAATGTCTTTAATATTTGTTTCAAGATATTTTTCAATTTTTGGTTCCATAATTATTTTTATTTTTTCAAAAGTAAATTAAATAAAAACAGTTTATTATTTTGCTATATTGATATTTGTCAATATCGGTACTTTATTGCCTAAATATAAATTTTTATTACATTCATCAATATCGTCATGAATATTTAATAATTTAGCATTTTAATATTTTTTTCTATGGAATATAGAACACTGAAAATTGAGCGTAAAGGAAAAATTTTGATTGTACAAATTAATCGTCCGAAAAAAATGAATGCGTTAAGTATTGAATTGATGCATGAACTGGACAGTTTGCTTGATGCAGTTGAGATTGATAAGACAATCAGTGTTGCGATAATCACAGGCAATGAAAATTCTTTTGCTGCCGGAGGGGATATTTCAGAAATGCTTGTAATGGATGAGCCAACTGCAGTTAAAGCATCGCATTTTGTTCAACAGACATTTACTAAAATTGGATTAATAAGCAAGCCGATGATTGCTGCTATTGACGGTTTGGCTTATGGTGGAGGCTGTGAGTTGGCAATGGCTTGTGACTTTTGCATTGCATCAGAAAATGCAAGGTTTGCTTTGCCCGAATCATCTTTACACATCCTGCCCGGAGGCGGAGGATCGCAGCGATTATCGAGAATTGCAGGACTTCAAAATGCACTATACTTATTGCTTTCGGGTATTGAAATAAATGTACAGACTGCTCTTTGTATGGGAATTGTACAAAAAATTTCAACTTCAAATAGACTATTAGAAGAAACCATCAAGCTGGCTGAAATTATTGCTAATAAGCCTGCTGAAACGATTTCTACCATAAAAAAAACTGTTCGTGGTGGATTTAAGATTGAGTTAGAAAAAGCACTTGAAATGGAGGCAAATGCATTTGGGAAATTAGTAGGAAGCGTTGGAAAAGATGCAATGAAAGCATTTTTTGAAAGAAGAAAAAAAGATTAATAATGCGAATTAAGACTCAAATAATAATCTGATAACTAGTCCTTGTAAGAAAACTCAGTGTCAGATAAGTAACAACTCAACAACTCAACATTTGAATTGACGAAATTTCACTAAAAGCTATCAGTTTTAATACCTGGTACATTGTAAAAGCAAATATGATTAAAAATAAGATAACATCTACTTTAGGAATTGAGTTTCCCTTATTCATGGCACCAATGTTTTTGGCCTCGAATGAAATGATGATGAAATCTGCAATCAGAAATGGTATTTGTGGAATATTTCCAACATTGAATTTTTTAAATACAGATGATCTTGAACAATGTATTATCCGATTGAATAACTATATACAAACCTGTAATAATGGTACTTATGGAGTAAATATTGTGATTCAGCCATCGAATATTTTTTATAAAAAACACCTTGATGTTTGTGCAAAAAACAGAGTTCCTTTTTATACTACTTCACTTGGAAATCCTATTGAAGTTATTCAACAAGCTCATAGTTACAATGCTATTGTTTACTGTGATGTAACAAATTTGAAACATGCTGAAAAATGTTTGTCAGTTGGATGTGATGGGTTTGTTGCTGTTTGCCAAGGTGCAGGGGGACATGCTGGTTCATATCCATTACATATTCTTATACCTGCATTAAAAAATTCATTTCCAAATATGCCCGTAATTGCCGCCGGTGGTGTTGCTGATGGGAAAGGCTTTCTGTCTGCTCTTTCTGTGGGTGCTGATGGTGTTGCAATGGGAACACGTTTTTTGGCAAGTGATGAATGTGCTATTAGCTATGAATATAAACAAGCCATAGTAAAAGCAAGAATAAATAATATAGTGATGTCCGAAAGAATTTCAGGTACGCCTAACTCAATTATTAATACGCCATTTGCAAAAAAAATCGGACTTAAAGCAAACTGGATCGAAAAGTTGATAATGAATAATTCTTTTACAAAAAAATATTTCAGAGCATTCGTGCAAAATAAGGGAATGAAAATGTTGGAGAAGTCCATTATTCCCGGTAATTATCAAAACTTATGGATTGCCGGGCAATCAGTTGAAATGATCCATGATATTAAATCTTGCGATGAAATTATTCAGTTCATAAAACAAGATATTGAGGTAGCACGAACGAATTTGAATTCCAGTTTTTGTTGACTTTTATAGGCAGTAACTAAGGAATTTGTAGGAAATAAATTTATAAAACTTTTGTTCTTATTTTCTTTTAATCACTTTTTCTACAGCTTTAATAATATCTGCAACGTCAAGATGATATTTAATCATAAGATCGTCTGGTTTTCCGCTTTCTCCAAAAGTGTCATTTACTGCAACATATTCCATAGGAAGGGGGTTTTTACACGCAAGCAACTGTGCAATACTGTCACCTAATCCTCCATTCATCATATGTTCCTCGGCTGTTACAACTGCTTTTGTTTTTTGTACAGAATTTAAAATTGCTTGTTCATCAAGTGGTTTGATGGTATGAATATTTATTACTTCAGTTGAGATACCTATTGTTTCTAAAATTTCGCATGCTTGAATTGCTTTCCATACAAGATGACCTGTAGCAAATATTGTAACATCATTTCCTTCATTTAACAAAACTGCTTTTCCGATTTCAAAATTTTGTTTTTCAGGGGTAAAATTTGGAACAGATGGTCGTCCAAATCTTAAATATACAGGTCCATTATATTCAGCAATAGCAAGTGTAGCTGCTTTTGTTTGATTGTAGTCACAAGGATTTATCACAACCATGTTTGGAAGCATTTTCATCAAACCAATATCTTCAAGTATTTGATGTGTTGCCCCATCTTCACCCAATGTAAGACCTGCATGAGATGCACATATTTTTACATTTTTATTAGAGTATGCAAGGCTTTGACGGATCTGATCATAAACTCTTCCTGTGGCAAAATTTGCAAATGTTCCTGCAAATGGAATTTTCCCTCCAATGGTAAGCCCTGCTGCAATACAAATCATGTTAGCTTCAGCAATTCCTGTTTGAATAAATCTTTCAGGAAAATCTTTCACAAAAGCATCCATTTTTAACGATCCTATTAAATCTGCACATAGAGCTACAACATTCGGATTTTTCTTTCCTAATTCATAAAGTCCTGCTCCAAAACCTGAACGTGTATCTTTGTTGCCTGATGAAATATATTTTGTCATAATATTATAAATTTACAGTTATTGTTGTGCCTGATACGATTTTAAATTGCTTTTCAACTGTGGCTGTTGTGCTTTTTGTGTTTTTTGAACGATAAATTACCTTATATTTCCCTGGTAGCATAAGCAATTGTTCCGAATTGGTTGTTTGAGTGAGATTATAAATCCATTCAAGTGAATTGTCTTTGTCCACAAAAAGGCTTCCAAATCCGGGCGAGGTCATTTGAAAATTAACCATACCTGGCTTTGGCACTTCAACTGTAGTTGTATGGCTTTGCTTGATATCAACCTCATTAATTTTTAATCTTGGTAAAGTAAGAATTTCAAGATCATATTTGCTAACAATATATTTTTCATTTTTATTTACTTCTTGCAAATTTAGTGATTCCATTTGACCTGATTTTCTTACAATAGAATATATGGGTTTGTTTTGATTATATGATTCAAGTTTAATCACTAAATTTCCCTGTGGAGCGTCTGCTGCTATGATTGTGTGTTTTCCGGGAATCAGATTGATGCTGTCAATTGTAATCGGAGGGATGGTATGAATTGTAAGCTGATAAGTAATAAGTGGATCAAGTTGTAAGGTGTCTGGATTACCGCGATGATTAAGTGTGTGTTCGTAATTGTATTTAATCACTCCTGAATATTTATCATTAAATGTCATGGCTACATTTGTTTCAGTAGGCTGATTATTAATATCCAACAAATTCACCTGAGCGGTAGTAGAATTAAGTGCTTGAGAAATAATCACATTTAAAACTTCCTGAAATTGCTTTTCATTGTTTGCATCATAAAATTTGCCAACACAATCGAAAGCTTTTTTAAATTTTGGATCAAGCCCTACACCAATAATAAAGGGTCGCAGCGTGATTCCTTTCTTTTGTAATTCGCGTGAAACAGCACAAGGATCTCCGTCACAAGCTTCAATTCCGTCTGTAATTAATATTATGATATTTCGCCCAAAGGATGATTCCGGAAAATCTTCTCCGCAAAGCTCAAGAGAATGAGCAATTGGTGTTGTTCCTTTAGGTGTAAGTGAATTAATTTTTTGTTTGATAAGAGAAAGATTATCTCTGCTAAACGGAACTTCAAGTTTTGTATCATTGCAATCTTGTGGAGGCACAGGACTCTGATGTCCATATACGCGCAGGGCTAATTCAATATTTTCAATTGTTCCAAGGCTGTCGAGCATATTAGTAAGCAATTTTTTTGATATATCAATTTTTGTGGACTTATCAAGTTTCCCTGTCATACTCTGTGAAGCATCAAGCACAAACAAAAAACGTGTAAGAAATTTATTTGCTTTTTTTTGCTGCGAAAACACATTTGCAGAATATAGAAATGCAATGAGGATAAATAGTAATCGAAAGGTCTTCATCAAGTATGAATCATTTATTGTTTTTTAATCAAATTGATTGCGAGGAATTAATGGTGAAAATTATTTCATGTTTTTTAGAATATTTTCCATCTTTACACCATGTTCTGTATCCTTAAGAATTTGATAAATGCTAACCAATATTTCAACAAGACTTTTATTGTTGCTATCATATTTATATGCTTCTTCAAAAAATGGCAATGCTTTTTTGAAAAGTTCAGAATAAGCGGCTTCGTTTAAAACCTGATTTTCTTTATATAGTTTACTTGCTGGCTTGTAGTATAAAATTGCAGCATTATAATTATATGTAAACAGAAATTTTTTATCGGTTGTTAATGTGGTTAACTTTTTATATGTTTCGGCTGCTTTGTCTCTATATTCTGATGCTCCTGAAGAATAGCCTTTGTCGTTCATTTTATCACATAGCTTACTGTAATTAGTTGCCAAATTTGAATATACGCTCAAATTATTGGGTTGAATCTGAATAATTTTTTCAAGAATTTTAACCATATCTTCTGCGTTATCTGCATTCTTTTTGGTTAACTCTATTGCGAGGGTTGGTAGTTCTTTATTATCAGGATATAAATCTAAGCCTCGGATAAGAACCTTCCCTGCATCAGAATAATTTTTTTCATCAATAAGCAACCCTGCATAATAATAATAAGCTAACACAGATCCATGCAGCCTTGCATTATCATTCGTACCATCAAAAATAATGGAATTTTTATAATATTTTTTTGCTTTTTCATTTTCGCCGATTGATTGTGCGCAATAGGCTGCAAAATAATCTATCGAATAGATATTGATTTTGTGAAACTTGAGTAATTGCAATGAAATTTCTTTATCGTCATCAAGTGCTGTAATCACATTTTGGAAATTTTCAAAATTTGCTAATGCTGCTCGAAATTCATCTTTAGATTTTGTTTTGGTTGCTTTATTATAAATTGAAATGCCATCATTATAAAACAAGGGGCTGATATCAAATAAAACATTAATCACTTTTGGCAAAAGATCTTTTCTAATATCTAACTCTTTAACTTTTTTGCAGGCTTCAAGCGATTCAATACCAACATTTGGGTATTTTTTTTTATGCACTGCACTTTTCATCATTTCTTTATATACATACGCTTTCAGATACCATGATACAGGATCGTTTTTGCTTGCTTCAGCCGTGCATTCTTTGTCTGCAGATGCTTTCGCAATCTCTAAATTTGGATTAATTTGTCTAATTAATTTATCTGCATCTTGCGTTCTTGAATTTTGTGCAAATAAGTTTGTTAGCAAGAATAGTGAAATTACAAATAGGGTAGATTTTTTCATATTTTATTGTTTTTGCTTACTGATTATTCTTTTCATGCAATAGATTCTGCTCTTTTTGAAGATATGATTTCCATTCCATGTAATCGTCCCACTGTGAGAAATTCTCTTGTGTTTGACACTTAATTTTTACTTCAAATTCAAAATAGCTCATATGATATTTTTGTTCAAAATAGCAATTTTTGTCTTTGATTTTGTTTAATTCGGACTTTTCCACTAATATTATTATTAAATAAAACAATTTACATTCAATACAAAAAAAGAGAAGCAATGAACTTCTCTTCTCTAATAATTAAAAATATCTCAAGCACTATTTCCCTAGTAACTTTTTCATCTCTTCATATTTTTCTGTCATTTGAAGTTTGTAATAAATTGTTTTTAGTGTGTTCAATACGTTCATATCTTTTAGGTCGAGCTGATGTGCTTTTTCCATATAGGGTAAAGCTTTTTTAAATTCATCATCTGATTTAGCTTTCAATGCTTCATATTTTTTTTGATCTTGTTCGTTGTTTGCATCGTTGGCAATATCAGCAGCACGATTATAATGTAAGGCACCTAAATTATAGTTTGCATCAAGATAGCTTGGATCAATTTCAATGGCTTTTTTATAGCATTCTTCAGACTTATCCCATTCCTTTGTTCCTTCTAGCAATGCTCCTTTAGCAAAATAATATGTAGCATTGTTCGGACTTTTTTCAATGGCAATATTCAAATAATCGAGTGCTTCTTTTGATTTATTTGATTGCAAATAATAATTGATCAATTCTGCAATAACATTCTGGCAATCGTTTGGATATGAGGAGATTCCTTTTTTTAAGATTTCTAAATATTTTACAGTGTCCTTATTATTCTTATGGGCATTTGCCAAATAAAAATAAATGTTTGCCTTTTCTTTTTTATCTGCACCATATTTTACCATTGTTAACGTGGTGTAAAATTTAACTGCTTTATCAAATTTATTGCTTTTCTCAGCAGCTAGTGCCGCATAATAATAAATTGGTGTATCTATCTTCATACTTAATCCTGAAAGCAATAAGGAGTTTTCAAAATTAGTAAGGGCTTTCGCAAAATCTTTTTTGTTTTTATATTCATCAACTCCTTTGTTTACAAACACATTTGCAAGAGCAGGTAATCTAACCGTAATAATATCTTGTAGTATTTCTTCATCCACAAATTTGGTGTTTTTATCCATCAATAATTTGAAGAATTTCTCCAAATCTTCTCTTTTATTTTCAAAATCCAAATTTTTATTTGCAGGGTCTTTAAAATTTAGGACTATTGATTTTAAGTACGATTTTAGTGCTTTATCTGCCGGATCAGCATCAATATCTTTGTATTTTGCTTCTTTCGTAGTTAAAATTGCATGATAGGTGTTCCCTCTGTAATACCATGTTTTTGGCTCATTCATTGTTTTTTCATTAAGGATAGCCGCTTCAATTGATTCTTTTGCTTTATCAAGCTCTCCATACTTTAGATAATTCCAACAACTGGTTACTTTGCTTGGCTGTGCAAAAGCAAACTGAACAGTTACTGATAAAACTAATACAAATAAAATGCTTCTCATTTCTGTAATTTTTTAAAATTTTGCTTCAAAAATATATAATCTTTAGATTCTGTCAAATAAATTTATATGCTGAACGGACATAAAATGTAATTTTATGTCCGTTTTGTACATTTAATAATTGTTGTGAAAAACTTTATATTTTATCTTCACTTTCTTCTTCGTCTGTAACATCATTTTCCCCTTCGTCGTTATCTTCTTCAACAATATCTTCCTCTGTTACTTCACCTTCCTCAAGAACTTCCTCAATTGCAGATTCATCAACGGGAAGTGATGCCGTTATTTCTTCAAGTTCATTGTCTCTGCCTATCTCTTTTTGTTCTTCAATGTATGCAACAGCCGCAATCCCATCTTCATTCTTCAAATTAATCAGTCTTACGCCTTGTGTTGCTCTTCCCATAACTCTTAATTCAGAAACTGCCATGCGAATTGTTAGCCCGTTTTTTGTGATAATCATCAAATCGTCTGTATCGAGTACACCTTTTATTGCAGCCAGTGGACCGGTTTTTTCAGTAACATTGATCGTCTTTACACCTTTCCCTCCACGGTTGGTTACACGATAATCATCTACATTAGAGCGCTTTCCATAACCATTTTCTGAAACTACAAGCACATCTTCGGTGCTTCCTTCAATGCTAACCATTCCAATAACCTCATCATGTTCGTCTTTCAATCGGATACCACGAACTCCCGATGCTGTTCTACCAACTGGTCTAACTGTCTTTTCAGGGAATCGTATGGCTCTGCCTGATTTTATTGCAAGCATCAACTCGCTCATTCCTCGTGTCATTTTCGCTTCCAAAAGTTCATCCCCATCTCTAACTCCAATTGCGATAATACCATTTTGCCTTGGTCTTGAATATAGCTCAAGTTTGGTCTTTTTAATAATTCCTTTCTTCGTACATAGAACAATATAATGTGAATTTATATATTCTAAATCTGTAAGTTTTTTTACATTCATGTACGCTTTAACCTTGTCATCCGGTTCAATGTTAATCATGTTTTGAATAGCTCTTCCTTTTGAAGTTCTTGAACCTTCAGGGATTTCATATACTTTAAGCCAATAGCACTTCCCTTTTTCAGTGAAGAAGAGCATTGTATTGTGCATAGATGCAATGTAGAGATGTGCAAGAAAATCTTCTTCTCTGGTATCACTGCCTTTTGATCCTACGCCGCCTCTGGTTTGTGTACGAAATTCTGTAATCGGTGTACGTTTGATATAGCCTAGATGAGAAATTGTTATTGCAACGTCTTCATCTGCATAAAAATCTTCAGGATTAAATTCTTCTGAAGCGTAGATAATATCAGTTCTTCTTTCATCGCCATATTTTTCTTTTATAACAAGTAATTCGTCTTTAATAATTTTCATGCGCAACTCTTCATTTGAAAGAACGTCTTTCAAATATGCGATTAGTTTTAGTAGATTTTCATATTCTTCTTTAATTTTATCTCTTTCTAATCCGACTAAGCTACGTAGTCTCATTTCCACAATAGCGCGTGCTTGTAAATCAGAAAGTTGGAATGTTTCCATCAGTCCGGTTCGTGCATCATCAACTGTTTTCGATCCTCTAATGATAGCAATTACTTCATCAATGTGATCTAATGCAATTAATAAGCCTTCGAGAATATGTGCACGTTTTTCTGCTTCGTCTAATTCAAACTTAGTTCTACGGATTACTACATCGTGTCGATGTTCAACGAAATAAACAATCAGGTCTTTCAAATTTAACATCATTGGCCTGCCTTTTACAAGTGCGATATTGTTTACGTTGAAAGTCGATTGTAACGGTGTTTCTTTAAAAAGCGTATTTAATACAACGTTTGCAACTGCATCTCGCTTCAGATCAATTACAATACGCATACCATCTCTGTCGGACTCATCGTTCACATCCGAAATTCCATCAATTTTTTTCTCATTAACAAGTTCTGCAATTTTTATAATTAGTTCTGCTTTATTGACGATATAAGGGATCTCTGATACAATAATTTTTTCTCTACCACTTGCATCTACTTCGATATTGGTTTTTGAACGTATTACAATTCGTCCGCGACCTGTTTCAAAAGCTTCTTTAACTCCCTGATAGCCATAAATAGTCCCTCCGGTTGGAAAATCCGGAGCAGAAATATATTTCATCAGTTCTGGAATATCGATTCCTTTGTTATCAATATATGCAATGATTCCATTGATAATTTCAGTAAGGTTGTGTGGTGGCATATTGGTAGCCATCCCGACAGCAATTCCTGATGTACCATTTATTAGTAATAATGGTACTCTGGTAGGCATCACTGTAGGCTCTTGCAGTGTATCATCAAAATTATTTTGAAAGTCAACGGTGTTTTTTTCAATATCAGCCAAAACTTCTTCTGCCATTTTGCTCATTCTAGCTTCGGTATATCGCATTGCAGCAGGGTTATCACCGTCAATAGAGCCAAAGTTACCCTGACCATCAACCAAGGTATAACGCATGGCCCATTCCTGTGCCATTCTTACCATTGCATAATAAACCGAAGAATCTCCATGTGGATGATATTTTCCCAAAACTTCTCCAACTATTCTGGCAGACTTTTTATGTGGTTTGTTTGACATTGTTCCAAGTTCATTCATACCGTGTAAAATACGACGATGAACAGGTTTTAAGCCATCTCTTACATCAGGTAACGCTCTTGATACAATAACAGACATTGAATAGTCAATGTATGCTGATTTCATTTCTTCTTCAATGTTTACCTTTATAATTCTTTCTCCTTCACTCATTTTTTTATTTTAAATTAATTGATAATTAAATAGTTACATGTGAAAATTAGAGCAAACCAAAGTAATGTTTTTTTTGATATTTTTAACTATTTTTTGCAGCATAGTTATCAACATACTCGTGTTTATAAAAATGCTTGATATAACAATATTTTTAGTTATTTTTGAACGGTATTATCAAAAGTGTATTATATCATGGACGCAAAATTTTCTCAAAAAATTAAAGATGTTCTAACGTACAGTAAGGAAGAGGCTTGCAGGCTTGGAAACAACTATATCAGCACAGAACATTTGTTTTTGGGCATTCTTCGTGAAGGGAATGGAATTGCAATTGACGTGCTTAATTCGCTGGAAGTGAACCTTAATGAAGTGCGCCAGTTTGTTGAATCACGAATAAAAACATCTACGAGTATTCCAATCAGCGAAATAGAAAATATTCCATTGATGAAATCTACTGAAAAAGCGTTAAAAGTAATTTATCTGGAAGCAAAAACATTGAAAAGCGCAGAAATTAGTACTGGTCATCTATTGCTGGCTATACTGAAAGATGAAAATAACATTGTTTCAGTATTTCTGGAAGAGAAAAATATCTCATATAAAAAAGTCAGAAGTCAGATTTCTCAATGCCAGCCGGAAGCAGCGTATAATCAAAATGATGACGATGACTCGAATGAGCATTTAAGTCAAAATACCGGTAACAGTTCAAAGCAATCGCAAAAATCGCCATCTGACACTCCTGTATTAGATAATTTTGGTATTGATCTCACAAAAGCAGTTGAAGAGGGTCGTTTGGATCCAATTGTTGGGAGAGAAAAAGAAATTGAAAGGCTTGCTCAAATCTTAAGCCGTAGGAAAAAAAATAATCCTATTCTGATTGGAGAACCTGGTGTTGGAAAATCAGCTATTGCTGAAGGTTTAGCTATTCGCATCAGCCAGAAGAAAGTTTCTCGTGTATTGTTTGGTAAAAGAATTGTTGCTCTTGATTTAGCCTCAATTGTTGCCGGAACAAAATACCGTGGGCAATTTGAAGAGAGAATGAAAGCTATTTTGAACGAACTTTCAAAGACATCAAATGTGATTCTTTTTATTGATGAAATTCACACCATAGTTGGCGCAGGTGGCGCAGCCGGATCGCTGGATGCCGCAAACATGTTAAAACCAGCTTTAGCAAGAGGCGACATTCAATGCATTGGAGCAACCACACTTGATGAATACAGACAATATATTGAAAAAGATGGTGCGCTGGAAAGAAGATTCCAAAAAATAATGGTAGATCCAACAACTGTTGAAGAAACCATTGAGATATTAAACAATATTAAAGAAAAATATGAGGTACATCACAATGTAACTTATACCCCTGAAGCTATAAAAGCCTGTGTTAATTTGACAAGCAGATATATTACAGATAGGTTGCTTCCGGATAAAGCTATTGATGCTTTGGATGAAACCGGCTCCAGAGTGCATATTTCTAATATCCATGTTCCAACAAATATTCTTGATCTGGAAAAGCAAATAGATACTGTGAAGCAAGAAAAATTGAAGGCTATTAAAAGTCAGAATTTTGAACTTGCAGCGAATTTCAGAGATAAGGAAAAGCACATGCTTGAACAAATTGATACTGAAAAAAATAAATGGCAAAGGGATCTTTCGCTTCATCGCGAAGTTGTAACAGAAGAACATGTAGCTGAAGTGGTGGCTATGATGACCGGTGTTCCTGTTCAAAGAATAGCACAAGCTGAAGGTCAACGCCTATTAAAAATGTATAGCGAAATTAAAGGTAGTGTGATTGGGCAAGATGAAGCAATTAAAAAAATTGTTCAATCAATTCAAAGAAATCGTGCAGGGTTGAAAGACCCCAATAAGCCCATTGGTACATTTGTGTTTCTCGGTCCGACAGGTGTTGGAAAAACACAATTGGCTAAAGTCCTTGCAGAGTATTTATTTGACAATAAGGATACGCTTATCAGAATTGACATGAGCGAATACATGGAAAAATTTTCAGTATCTCGCCTTGTTGGAGCTCCTCCCGGATATGTTGGTTATGAAGAAGGTGGTCAACTTACAGAAAAAGTACGAAGGAAACCATATTCTGTAGTATTATTAGATGAAATTGAAAAAGCTCATCCTGATGTATTTCATATTTTGCTCCAAGTGCTTGATGAAGGTCGTTTAACCGACAGTCTTGGAAGAAGAATTGATTTTAGAAATACAATTTTAATAATGACCTCAAACATCGGCTCAAGGCAGCTTTTAGAATATGGCAAAGGAATCGGGTTTGACTCAAAAGCAAAAGAAACGTACGTTGAGCAACAATCTGAAAGTATTGTTCAAAATGCTTTAAAAAAGACGTTTGCACCAGAATTCTTAAACAGAATTGATGATGTAATAATTTTTAATGCCTTGAAACGTGAGGATATTCACAAAATCATTGACTTAGAGCTAAAAGGTCTTTTTGAGAGGGTTAAAGTGATGGGTTATGACATTAAAATAACTGCAGCCGCAAAAGAATTTGTTGTTGATAAAGGATATGACGAAAAATATGGAGCAAGACCATTGAAACGTGCAATTCAGAAATATCTTGAAGATCCGATGGCCGAAATTATTATTAAAGCGGCTTATGTGGAAGGAGATATTATAACTGTTGGATATGATAAGAAGAAAGATAATATTAAAATAAAACTGAAAAATTTAGAAAAGAGTCTTGTCCATACTGAAGAAAAAGATCTTGATGCCGAAGCCGAAGCAGAGAATGACGAATAAATTCAGTGACAATTCGTAATCAAATTAAGGCAGGAGAAATCCTGTTTTTTAATTTAAAAATAAAATTGCATATAATCTATTAGATATAATTAATCAATTGTAAAATAATTATGGCGAATAAAATAGAAGAAATTAATAATGATAGTTTATCTGATGAACGGATAAATAAAATGGCTTATCACTACAAAGAAATCCTTAATTTATTAGGCGAAAATGCCGAACGTGAGGGCTTGCTAAAAACACCACAGCGAATTGCAAAAGCAATGCAGTTTTTTACACATGGTTATTCGTTGAATCCAGAGCAGATTTTACTACAGGCAATGTTTAAAGAAGAGTATCAGCAAATGGTTATAGTTAAGGACATTGAGCTATATTCACTTTGCGAACACCACCTAGTACCTTTTCACGGAAGGGCTCATGTAGCATATATTCCAAATGGTTATATCACAGGATTGAGTAAAATTGCACGAGTTGTTGAGGCATTTGCCAGACGTCTTCAAGTGCAGGAAAGACTTACTACACAAATCAGAGATTGCATCCAAGACACGCTTAATCCAATAGGAGTAGGGGTTGTGATTGAAGCCCAGCACATGTGCATGCAAATGCGAGGCGTGCAGAAACAAAATTCAGTAACAACAACATCTGCCTTCACCGGTGAATTTTTAAAGATTCCTACACGTGAAGAGTTTATTCATTTGATTGGAATGAAACTGCACTAGAAAATAAACTGTGAGTACACTATGAAAAGTCTTTTAACCCCTAAATCCCCTAAAGGGGACTTTAAAGGCACACTGAATTTCAGCGATTTCCCTTCAGGGATCAAGGGTAAAAAATGCTAAAATTTATAAAAATCGACTTTTCGGAGTAGACTCTTTATTCCAAATAAAATTGTTAATCATTATTTTCGGCAGATTTGTTTTGATTTGGTGTGCTGTCAATTGTATGAGCCTTTCTTTTGGTGTAATATATTGAAACGCCAAGAGATATGGCAGCTAATACCATAAATGCGACGATTCTGAATAAAATCCCTACACTAGCTAAATCAACAATAAAGAGATAAATTGCAGCAGAAAGCATCGTTGCGAGAGCCATCCATCGGTATTTAATGTTATGCAAAATTATGCTTAAAAGGAAATAAGCAGCGGCTGCCATCGTCCACGATAATGTTACATAGTTATTTGGTACTAATTTATATAAGGCAAACAGCACAGCGCCAAAACCAACAATCATATATACATTTCTCAATAAGCCTGTTTGAATTTCTAATCGTTCCTTTTTCCAATTAATGATTCTAGCTGAAATTAATGCGATTAATGCAAACGAAATATTAATGCTGTTAATCGAGGGTGATAGAAATAAATATCCTGCCAACAATGAAATGAATAAGAAAAAATTCATTATTACAATAATCTTCGATTTAAACCAAATTGCCATTGAAACAACTAATAAACTTTGGAGTGATAAGAGCAAAAAAACAAGAGGCATCCCACAAATTCCATATACAGCTATGCTCATTGCAACAAAACCGTATAAAGCATAAAATGCAGGTGTATATTTCCATTCAGAATATTTTTTTAATCCCACTGAAAAACTCAAACATACCAATGCTATGGAGCTAAAAATAAAAACAAAACTTGATGTGTAATACGAGAGGATAAAAATGGCAAGGTTTAATGAGAACAATATTCCATTAATAATAACCGAAAAAAAGACAACAGATCCGGGAAAAGTTTCTTTTTGTTTTATCAGTGTGAGAAGAGAAAAGAGCGAAACACAAAGAAATAAATAAACAAGTCCAAAGTTATCGGAGCTAATAAGCTTCACTGCCGTATGGCTTTCAAAATACCATAAAACAAAAGATAGATAAACAAGCGTTTGAGATAAAAGCAGTAGCTTCCACCATCCGTGTCGAAACATCATAAAGATGGATAAGCCGGATGCAATCACGAGTAGCGAAAATGTAAAGTGAGCAGAAGTAATAATAAAAGCTGTAATCATCAGCAATATAGAAGCAATAATTGCTGAAAATTCTGATTTTCTTTTAATTGATTGATAAAACTGGATACCAATAATCACAAGTAAAAGAATAATTGACACAAACTCGCTGGAAAACAAAGGATGTGCGGTGTAGAAGTGTAGCCGTAATGTAACATAAAATAAAAGTATCTGGCTGATAATATTGAACTTCTCGGCCAAATTTGAAACCGATTTCCGAATAAAATGGGAGGCAGCAAGTATTCCGGCAACAGCTCCGTATCCTAGTATAGCAGAGAGTAGTGATTGCCCGGAACTTTGTATAAATTGTGTAATAAAAGCAATTCCAAATAATAATACAATGCTCCCAAGCCAGGCAAGACCAAACTCACCTATTTTGGATTCCATTACACTTTCTGAATCTGATTCCTCTTTATAAAAAACCTCTTCATCAGGCAATTTAGCTTGTTTCTCTTTCAGTAAATCAGATTCAACAGGCTTTTGTAAACCAAGCATTGCTTCCACCTGTGAGAGCCTGAATTCAAGATAATCAACCCGTCGGGCTAATTTTTCCTGTTCATTAAAATTTTCGTCACCAGAGTTTTCCATATCAGTTTTACTGGTTTTAAATAAAAAAGGTTTCCACTCAATTGAATTGAAACCATTTGAAAGAACTTAATATCTTCAGACTATTCTTCTTCATGCTCAAGATGTGGTGCTTTTTTCCATGGTGGTAATAACCACAATAAAAATGCAAGGATAAGGAAAGGCAAAATAAATATTGCAGCAGCAATCATTACATCGTGACCTCCTATCAAATCAACTTTATAGCTGGTGAAACCATAGAAACTTTTTGAGAATAACTGACCCCCGATAACCACATTCCACCTCATAAAGAAAATCCCGATTAGGACGATAATACTAATAAATAAGTATATAAACTTCCTGATTTTTTCGGCAGGTTTCTTGAATTGCATTATACCTAATGTAGCAAGAGGTATAAAAGTTCCTACTCCTAACTGCATGATAAAAAATGTAAAGAATAATTTCCCGCGTACAAGTAATTTTAATATATCGAAGGACTCGTCTGCTTCATAAATCCTGTGTATCTGGTCTAAACTTTCTAGTGTAAAATCTATCAGTAAAATAAAGAATAAGAATTTCCCGATTGTATCCAAACAAATAACATCATTTTTCTGTTTCCTGATAAAATTGGAAAGCATATAAACAAACATTACTAGTGCAATACCCGATACCATAGCTGAGAATAAGAAAATCACCGGCATCATAACGGTTGACCACCAGGGATTGGCTTTTATGGAACCAAAAATAAAACCGACATAGCCATGCAATAAAAAGGCAGATGGGATACCAATAACTGTAACAATATATCCTATTTTATCGTCGGTTTTTCTAGATTGCGGTGATGTGTCGCTTACCCCGAGAGTGAGGATTTTGTAAACCATACTCAAAAACCCCTTTTTCTCCCTTGACCAGACAACCATATCATACCTGTAGTCAAACCAGATTTCAAGCAGCAGCACAACCATGAGATACCATAAATAAACAAACCCGAAAATCGCCATGGCAGAAGTTAAATGCGGGGTCATAAGCATTTCATAAAACCGAAATGGCTGTCCGAGATGTGCTATCAATGGCATGGTTGCAACGAGCATAAATGATAATGCAGTAAGCAGCGAGAGTACATACGTGGGTTGCAGTGCCTTAATATTAAAAACCCTGTTTAATGATGCAAGGATGAATGCCCCGGCAACAAGTCCTGTAATGTAAGGGTACATTACTATGAGGATGTTCCAGTTCAAGGCTATTTCATTGGGAAAAATAAAGCCGTCAACATGCTTTAACGCATCATATAGTGATTGTGTATTATCCATATTACAATTTACAATTTACGATTTATTTACGATTAAAAAAACAATTGGTTGTTCGCCTTTACCCTTTGATAAAACTTCAAACTTCAAACTTTAAACATTTTTCAATGTACCTCCTGACTTAATGAGCTATAAAATAATTTTGCACCTGTATTTAATTGTCCTTTTAAAACAACACAATTATTTTCTTTGATAAATTTCACCAATGCACTGTTTTTATCATGTAAATCTCCATATATCCTGGCCCCTGTAGGACACGCCAGCATACAGGCAGGATCAAGACCCTTTTGCAGCCTGTGGTAACAAAGGGTACATTTATCTACCACACCTTTCTCAGGATGGATGTAACGGCAACCATACGGGCAAGCCTGTACACAGTAACCACATCCGATACAATAACTCTGGTCAACCAGTGCAAGGCCTTCCGGTGATTCAAACGAAGCACCTACCGGACAAACCTGTGTACATGGTGATTTTGCACAATGGTTACACATTTTTGGGACAAAGAAAGTTTTATATATTTCACTTTCAGGGACAGGTTGTTTAAACCCGTCAATACCGCCGTTTGGTGAACTTACTTTTATTTCTTCGTTATTGGTAATGGTATATTGCTCAACCCAGTTCCTAAAATAAAATGGTTCTTTCGGAACATCATTTTCATCTTTGCAAGCCCTTGCACAGCTTGCGCAACCAATACATTTTTCAATATCAATCCCTATCCCGTACCATTTCCCTTTTCCTTTTGGTTCTTTTGTAGCGTAAACAGCTTTAAATGGGCTGAGCAGTGAGACAAAAAGCACTCCTCCTGCAATTGCCCCGGATTTCTTAAAAAAATCGCGCCGCGAGTAATTTTCTTTTTCTTTCGTCATGGTTTATGTGGATTATGACAACTTATACATACTTCTTCTTTATTGTGTTCTGCAGGGTCAATTTGCTTAATAATGCCATTTGGCCTTGCAGGGTTCTTTTCATGGCACCTGGCACAAAATGCCCTGCCTTCGGGTTTAATCATTTTATTTTTCTCAGGTTCATTGATATGGCTTCCACCAGAACCGTGACAGGTCTGGCAATTGATTAAATTATGCTGACCTGCTTCTTTATCTTTACCAATAGAATCATGGCACATGATACAGTTTTCCGCATCTGTATATTTTGGTTCTTTTGCTGCAATATCAATAAGGGCATCCGCACGATAATGACCTAAGTCCCCAAAGGTTTTGGGTTTCAGGAAATGTCGCAGGACTAACATTATTGCAATAAAAAGAGCAAAAACCAGCAATATTCGTCTTAACTGTACAGGCATAAATTATAAATATTTGATGTTTATAAAACTCGTTAAAAAAGTGTTAAAATTCAATTTTACGCACGCAAAAGTATAATTTTTTCAATATTTCAAATACCCAAATATGCAAGCAGGGGTTTGTTTTTTGATATTTAACTAAAAATCAGTCCTTAAACATAAAATGTTTTTAAGCATATTTTATCAAAATGAAATTTTTATGACCTGTTTTTTCATTTTCAGAAGTGAAAACAGTAATCCACCTCTTTGTAACGCAATGTGTAAATGTCAACATGGTAATTTACCTCTCCGTATCGTAATGTGTACAAAATTTAATTGCAAAATTGTTCAAAGGTTTCAATATTACATTACCCACACAAAACCCTATTGTCCCTGAATATCCTATTATCAGTTGTGTAAATGGTATAATAATTGTTATTGCCCAATCTGACCTAAAAAAAATTGCTCTACTACCAAGTTATCGTCAACCCTTGAAAAAAAATAAACCTTAAATTCTGGCACCTGAAAATCAACAGACCGTGTTTTTTCGGCAAAGCCGTTTTGGCTATCGCTTCTGTAAAAGCAAAAGAGGTGCATTGCTTTTTTAATTTTTGTTTTGGCATGCACCACATTTGCTTTTACCCCAACGCTTAAAAAATCAAAGTAATTAAACTTTTCATTAATATAAACGTATTACAAGAAATTAAAAATTTATAAGATATGAAAGCCAAAACTTTTTTAACAGCAACTCTTGTCGTTCTTCTTTCAGTGAATGCAAGAAGTCAGGTCACGATGAGTACCTATAAATCATGTTTAGATACGTTCCCTTGTGGCAGCACTTATACGGACGTAAGAGATGGTAAAATATACAGCACCATTCTTATTGGTTCCCAATGTTGGATGGCACAGAACTTAAATTATAGCAACAGCGGTTTTCTTACCTCTCTTGCAACAGGACAAGGAGCAGTAGGCACACAAAAGTATTGTTACAATGATTCAGATTCGTACTGTGATACCTATGGCGGATTATATGAATGGGCAGAAATGATGAACGGGTCATTGCCATGCAATGGTACAGATTCTTTACAACCTGCCTGTACCATTCCCGTACAGGGTATTTGCCCTTGTGGCTGGCATATACCAAGTTATTACGAATGGACCTTGTTGGAAAAAAATGTAGGTAGCAGTCCGGCTTCTTTCCCTTACGATACAGCAACATACGGATGGCTTGGAGTAAACGAAGGTGGCAACCTTAAAGAAACCGGCACAACGCACTGGATGGGTCCAAACATTGGTGCAACAAACACTAGTGGTTTCAAAGCATTGGGTGGAGGTAATAGTTATGCAGGATTGTTCGCCCGAAACCGTGAGTTCGCTGATTGGTGGACTTCTACTGAATACTATGACAATGTACACCCTAATAACCATAGCGGAGCATGGAATATCCACTTGGATTATTACTACGCCACCTTGCACCGTTTCCATCACGATAAGACACACGGATTCGGAGTGCGTTGTGTGAAGGACACTTTATACACTCAAGGGATCAATGAAAATATCAATGAGAATTATTTAATGGTTTTTCCTAGTCCAAGTTCTTCTGAAATCACAATTAAAACAAATAATAAATCAGAAAAGTTGAATTATATTATTACCAATACGTATGGACAAATAGTGCAAAATGGCTACTTAACCAATGGTAGCATTAAAGTTTCTATTGCAAACTTATCTTGTGGAGTGTATTTTATTCAGTTGCAAGATAACAAACAATTTATTTCATCGGGTAAACTCATAGTACAATGACGATACAAACATACAGCCAACGCATTTGCACACACATTTTGCAGCCGCTAAAGCTAAACAAAAACCAAAGCTGCAAAAAGAGTGTGCAAGCCTACACACTCGACAATGTAAGGACAAGTACAAACTTGACACGACAAACTTTCGGAAAGACAGAAGGGCAGCCGATAACACGGGGTTAGTGGAAGGAAAGCAGATTTTATCTCATAACTGTCAAAACAGCTTGTAAATATGTAATATATCGTAATATAACTCGTTTTTTATAGGATTTTATCACGAAGATGGTAGTAGAACCATTATTATAACTGATGTTACGCAAAATTGATTTGTTATAAACATTTTATGATGAGCAATAG
>JAVHQG010000379.1:0-1497 GCA_036171035.1 Bacteroidales bacterium | reverse complement strand
AAATCAATTACAAATAAGATTTGAGAGCAAATCATTTTTGTCGGTTGATAGTGTTTTTTTTTATAAAATTAAACTTTACAAAGTATTTATCAAAAAAATATTTATGTTTGTAAAAAACATACACTTTATGAAGTTCATATTTGTTATATTTTTATTTGTTATTTCTTTATTCGCACAGTGTCAATACAAAGTACTGTTGTTGAGTGGCGACTCTATGACCATTAGGAACTATAAATTGAATGAAACAGGAACATCTATTACTTTTCATGCAAAAGACAGAGAAGTGCAGGAGCTTGAGCTTGAAAATATTTTTTCGATAACTGACACTTTGAAGAACGAACAGATTTTTTACAAACCTGATACAATCAAGGAAGAATATATGTCTGTAGCACAGATGCGCAGTTTTATCAAAGGAGAAATTGAAGCTGATAAAAAATTTAAGTGTAAATGGTGTATGGTCGGCGGCATTGTTACTGGTGCTGCTTCTCCGTTTCTTTTACCGCTAATTGGAATAAAACCTATCATATATTCCCCTCTTCTTCCTGCTGCCGCTAGTTCTGCTATAGGATTCACAGGGGCTTCGTTAAAGACTATCAGCACCATTAACCCTGAAATGGTAAAAGATCCATATTATGTTAATGGATTTAAAGAACGTTCTGGTCAGATTAAATTAAAAGCCACCATTGTTGGCTCAGGTATTGGCCTTTTGATAGGAATCATAACAGCTATTGGACTACAAGCTTCCGGCGTTATAAAATAATATCTTTATAAGAATGGATTCGACCGTCTCTCCTTCCCTATATTAGTAAGGTCTCCATGTCCGGGATATACAATCACATCATCTGTTAAAATCATGAGTTTAGTCTTTATACCGTGAATTAAAACATCATAATCTCCGCCTGGAAGGTCGCTACGACCAATACTATCATTAAAAAGAACATCTCCTGAAAACAATATTTTCTGCTCTTTATTATAAAATCCTATCCCTCCCGGCGTATGCCCCGGCAAGTGTATTACTTCAAATTTTGTATTTCCAAAAGAAACAACTGAATGCTCCTCAAAAGAATGATCTAACTTTGGTGGATTAGAAATATCTATACCAAAATATTCTCCATATTTTTTTGTACTTTCAAGGATTTCATCGTCTGCTTTGTGTCCACAGATTGAAATATTAAACTTCGCTTTTAAAAAATTCAACCCTAAAATATGATCAATGTGTCCATGTGTATTTATTAATTTAACAGGGATTAACTCTTGTTCTGTGAGGAATGCCAGCAATTCTTCATCCTCATTTTTATTACTGTTGCCTGCATCAATTATCACGCACTCCTTTGACTCATCATAAACCACATAAGTGTTTTCACTAAACGAGTTGAATACAAAAGTTTTTATGCTTATCATAAATAATGGATTTGATTTTTTTACAAATATGGAATATAACAGCTCAAACTGTACTTTTCAACTTAATAACTTAATAACTTAATAACTTAATAACTT
>JAVHQG010000378.1:0-7776 GCA_036171035.1 Bacteroidales bacterium | reverse complement strand
CATCATCCCATCATCCCATCAAACTTCAACTATATTTATTTTCTTCCAAAATCTGCCGGATTTTCGCCCCAGGCTTTTGTTTCCCACTTCAATACTTTATTAGGGTATTTGTTGTTTTTAAGCCATAAAATTCCACGATCGACCAGCTCAAAAAGTTTTTTATTTCTTTCTGTTCTTTTTTGATTTGTGCGTGCTTCCTTATCGCGCACCCAATTAATTGCATTTCGGCTATCAGAATATACAGGAAGGATTAAGCTGTTTTGTTTGCAATAAGCCAATCCATGCACAATACCTAAAAATTCCACGATGTTATTTGTACCGTCTCTGAATGGACCCATTTTAAAAAGTATTTTTTTTGTTTGTGTATAAACGCCTTGATATTCAGCATCTCCGGTAACTGTGTTCCATGCTCCATCAACCGAAATACTATCCCAAATAGGTGTTCCGACATCTTTCTCAACATGATGTATTTCCATCAATTTGGGTTTCTTAACAATAAAATCTAGCTGTGTACTTTGCAATGCAACCACTGCCTCTTCTTTTGTTGGAAACGCTTTATATGCAGCACCTGAAAACCCTAAAATTTGACGACTACATTCATCCCAAGAATTATAAATACCGGGAATTTTTCCAACCCACACAACATAAAATTTATTTTTAGCCATAAATTTGGTAATCTTATTAAAAAAATATCAGACAGCAAATTTAGAATAAAGATATGATCTCATATCCGCAATTGAAATATTTTTCTTCTTATTTTGAACTATTATAAAATTCCTTTAGATTTGTTTCTTGTTAAAAATTCTAGACATAGGATCTCATATTGGAAACCGCATCTATAACCACATTCATAGCCGTTTTACTGATGTTGTAAATTTCTATGGTCACGATGAAATTAGTTTATCGCTAACGCATAAAAAGATAGGTGGTGGTCCCTTTAATATTGTTGTTGACAAATTTGATTATACCACCATTGAAAGCATTGAAATAGCTAACGATTTTGTCATTATTAATTCTGAAAAAATAAACATCTTAGATTTTCCCAAAACAAATTATTTTTTGCCTAAAATAGAATCTGATTGCATTCTTACAAATCTTAATTTGTTTGAAAAAATCCTTTTATCAAATGGATCCGAAAAAAGCTTGGTTGTATTATTGGACGATTCACGTATCAAATATTTTTCTTCAACTTTAGAAAAAACATTGCTAAAAAGATATTTTGAAGCATTTCATCTATATAAAACAAACAATGTTGAGTTGTGTGTCAAAACCTTTAAAGGACTGGGATTTGGACTTACACCATCAGGAGATGATTTTAATGCCGGCATTTTAATGGGATTAAATGTGATTCAAAGCATACATCAAAACAATAATGTAAAAAAAATAAATTGTATTTTTGAATTGGCAAAAGGGACTAATTGTATTAGTAATCTTTTGTTGTATATTTGTAAAACCAGCTTATGCACTGAAAAATTCAGAGAAGTGCTGAACGCATTATCAGGCAGCAATGAATTAATGATCAATCAAGCAGTTAATGATTATCTGTTATTTGGTGAAACATCAGGTGCTGATTTTTTAACAGGATTTTATTTAACTTTAAAAAAATATTATGATAATTAAAGGAATTATTAAGAAAGGCGAATATTTTGACTCCGTAAGTCTGATGCTTGTGGCAAAAGATGTTAACAAGCTCTCCGCAGTACTAGATTCCGGCGTAGTAATGGGAACTGCTGAAAATAAAAGCATTTTAAAAGCATCGGGAATCTATATTGATGATTTTAATGAGGCAAAAGATTCAGATTTGCTGATTGTGATAAAAGCTGAAACTGATGTTGCCGCAACAAATGCAATTGAAGAAATCGGGAACTTATTTAAAAAACTAAGGTCTAAACAAAATTCTAATCAAAATTTTAATCCAAAGAGTTTATCAGGTGCAATAAAAGCTATGCCGGAAGCAAATCTATCAATCATTTCGGTTGCAGGAAAGTATGCTACAGTTGAGGCATTGAAAGCATTACATAACAATATGCACGTTATGCTTTTTTCTGATAATGTCTCAATTGACGATGAGGTTAAACTTAAAGCGATAGCCATTGAAAAAGGATTATTAGTCATGGGACCTGATTGTGGAACAGCCATTATCAATGGAGTTCCGTTGGCATTTGCAAATGTTGTGAACCGTGGAAATATTGGTATTGTTGCCGCATCCGGAACCGGTTTACAAGAAGTAAGTTCGGTAATTTCAAATGAGGGTGCAGGCATCTCTCAGGCAATCGGGACAGGCGGTCGCGATGTAAAAAAAGAAATTGGCGGATTGATGTTTATTGAAGCAATGAAGGCATTAAATAATGACGATACAACAAAAATAATTGTTCTTGTATCTAAACCACCGCACCCAGATGTACAGCAAAAAATTGCAAACGAAATCGCTAAAATAAAAAAACCGATTGTTGCCATTCTTATAGGAGGAGACCCTGAAATGCTTAAAAAGGCTGGTGCCATCACAGCCTCAACACTTAATGAAGCAGGTATTTTGGCGGCTGCCTTATCTAAAGGTGAAAACCTTGTTGAAATTGAAAAAGGTTTGCAAAAAAGACAAGAAAACATTAAAACCAAAGCATTACAAATTGCTGCTACATTGAAAGGAAAATATGTAAGGGGATTATATAGTGGAGGCACACTTTGCGATGAGACACAATTGATTTTAAAAGATACTGTTGGATTTGTTTACAGCAATACTCCTCTAAATCCGAATTTTAAACTAGCTGATGTTTGGAAAAGCAAAGAGAACACGATTATTGATTTAGGTGATGATGATTTTACCGTGGGTCGTCCCCATCCTATGATTGATTTTTCATTGCGAAAAAAGAAAATTATTGAAGAAGCAAAAGATAGTGAAACAGCAATTATTTTGCTAGATGTTGTGCTCGGTTACGGCTCTAACATGGATCCTGCCGCTGAACTTGTCCCTTCTATAATTGACGCATTAAAAATTGCACCAAATCTTAAAATAATTTGTTCAATTACCGGCACAGAAAATGATCCACAAAATAAAGCATTTGTGAAAAACTCACTTGAAAAAGCGGGTGCAATTGTTATGTCATCAAACGCAGAAGCAAGCATGCTTGTAAGTTATATTTTAAAAAAATAACTAATCTTTATCAATATGTTAAATCGGACATTGAGCACAGTAGAAATAACCGAGTAAAGAAATCAGATATCGCACATTTCGACTGCGCTCAATTTACAAATCGTAAATCCTAAATTATAAATAATCATGTCAATAAATAAATTGTTTTCCCAAAAATTAAACATTGTAAATACAGGTCTCACATCCTTTCATGATGATTTAAAAAAATCTGGTGCAAATGTTATTCAAGTAGATTGGAAACCTTCTTTGATCTCTGATAATAGTATGTTTGAAAAGATTCAAAATCATGCTCATGAAATTGAAGAAGCCAATAAAAAAGTTATTGAAATCATTCTGAAAGGGCAGCCGGTTTTGATTGGTCTGGATATAGCTTTAAATGTTATTCCCGGCATGAAAAAAAACTTGATCCTTCATGCGGGTCCACCCATCACATGGGATCGTATGTGTGGACCTATGCGAGGTGCAATTATGGGCGCATTGATTTACGAAGGTCTTGCAGCTAATGCAGATGAAGCAGAAAAGTTAGCATCATCCGAAAAAATAGAATATGCTCCATGCCATGAACATGCTTCGGTTGGTCCAATGGCCGGAATTATTTCCGCATCCATGCCGGTATTTATTTTACAAAATGAAACATATGGAAACTACTCCTATTGCACCCTTAACGAAGGTCTTGGAAAAGTTTTACGTTATGGAGCTTTTGGACCGGAAGTAATTAAAAAATTAAAATGGATGGAAACAGTGTTATATCCTGTTTTAAAAAATGCAGTTGCTTTCTTAGGAAAAATAAATTTAAAATCAATCATTGCTCAAGCACTACATATGGGTGATGAACTGCATAATAGAAACCGTGCAGGGACATCTCTCTTTTATAGAGCAATTGCTCCGGCTATTGTAAGAACATCACAAAACAATGAGGATGCAGCAAAAGTATTAGAATTTATCAATGGCAACGATCATTTTTTCTTAAATTTATCAATGCCCGCAGCAAAAGCAACTCTAGATGCAGCAAGGAATATAGAAAAAAGTAGCGTGGTTGTCGTAATGGCACGAAATGGAACTGATTTTGGTGTACAGCTTGCAGGTACCGGTAACCAATGGTTTACAGGGATAGCACCTATTCCAGATGCTCTATATTTTACCGGATTCACAAAAAAAGACGCAAACCCTGATATTGGCGATAGTGCCATTACAGAAACAGCAGGATTAGGTGGTTTTGCTATTGCTTCTGCTCCGGCAATAGTGCAGTTTGTTGGTGGCTCCGCCGCTGACGCACAAAACTACACACTTGAAATGTATGAAATCACTGCCGGAGAAAATAATATGTACCAAATTCCATATCTAAATTTCAGAGGCACTCCAACAGGTATTGATGTAATAAAAGTTATTGAAAAAGGTCGCACACCTTTCATTGATACTGGTGTTGCACATAAAAATCCAGGAGTAGGACAAGTAGGTGCAGGCGTGCTTAGCGCTCCATTTGATCCGTTTGTAAAAGCTTTTGAAGGATTTGTAAAAAGTTTGTAGTATTTTATTTATTTTTACATTTTATAATTTGTAATTAATCAAAAATTTCTAATATGAAAAATGAAGATTTTTTAAAAATGATGGGTTCTGTTAAAATCTATGATTTAACCCAGAGATTAAGTATTCACACACCACCATGGCCTAGTTATATGCCGTTGCAATTACAATATTTCAAACGTATTGCAGGTGCGCACATGGGGCAAGGTGCAAATGGTCAAATTATTAAAACAAGCAATCACGTTGGGACACACATTGATGGTGAAATACATTTTCATTCAAGCGGAAGAACGATTGGAGATACCCCAATTGATTTCTTTTATGGTCAGGGTGTTGTAGTTGATATCTCTGATAAAGTTGGTGATTATGATCTCTATACTCCTGAAATGATAATGGAAAAAGTGGAGGTAAAAAAAGGAGATATATTAATTATTAATACCGGGTATAACAGATACGCCTGGGATCAACCAAAATCAGACGAACTTCGATATTTTGTAAAACATCCCGGACCAAGTCCTGAATTTCATAAATGGGCTTTAAAAATGAAAATCAAATGGATTGGAGTTGATTGCGGAAGTGCTGATCATCCAATGAATACAATCATTCGCGACTGGCATCCTAAAAAATTTATTGAAGCTGAAAATAAACTTATTAAAATGTACGGTAAAAAATGGGACGAAATGTTTCCTCCTGAAACATATTATCAAGTTATGCATATTAAACTTTTCCCTGCCGGTCTTATTCATGCCGAGAACCTTGGTGGCGACATAAATAAAGTCAGTAACAAACGCATGTGGATTGGGCTGTTTCCTCTTCGCGGAATAGAAATGGAATCATCAATGTGTAGAGTGGTTGCAATGGAAGCATAACAAAAAAATAAAAATCAATTAGCAATTTGGCAATATGCAAAAATATATTGCCTATTGCCAAATTGCTAACTGCCAAATCGTAAATCGTAATTTTAAAATCGTAATTCACATTATGGTAATATCTCACGAATTTGAATATATCAAGCCTACAACGCTAAATGAAGTTACAGACTCACTTTCAAAGCATGGTGATAAGGCTCGAATTCTCTCCGGTGGAACGGATCTTACCGTGCGTTTGAAGGAAGATATTGAAACCCCGGATATTGTGATTGATATAAAAGGAATATCAGAACTCAATAGATTCAAGTTTGCAAACAATGAACTTACCATTGGTGCCGGAGTTACTTTTTCTGATATTATTGCTTCCGCAGAAATAAAAAAATCATTTTACATGCTTTGGGAAGCTGCAACTACAGTTGCTTCTGTTGGTACTAGAAATAGAGCAACCCTTGTCGGAAATATCTGCTCTGCTGTTCCATCACTCGATTCAGGCCCGGCATTATTATGTTACGATGCTAAAGTTCTTGTAAAAAGCAAAACTGGAGAACGAGTAATATCCATTCACGACTGGTTTATTGGTCCTAAAAAAACAGCATTAAAAAAAGATGAGTTAGTAACTGATATTGTCATTCCTCAACTAACTATTAAAAACGGTGCATGTTATATGAAGCTTGGTAGATACGCCGGAGAAGACCTTGCTCAAGCAGGTGTTGGCGTAATTGTTTCGGCTGACTTGAATTACCATATTGCATATTGTGCCGTTGGACCTGTTCCAAAACGTTCTTGGCAAATTGAAGCCCTTCTGAAAGGGAAAAATCCTGATAAAAACCTTATTCAAGAAGCACAGAAAATTGCAGTGTCTGAAACTTCTCCTATTACAGATATCAGAGCATCGAAAGAATATCGCTCCCACATGATTAGTGTGATGCTGGAACGTGGATTGAGAATAGCTGCAGATAGGTTAGAATAAACTTTATTTAAAAAAAAATGGCAAAGATTCAACTCACTTTAAATAACGAATTACGCACAATCGATGTAGCACCAAACGATGTATTACTAGATGTTCTGCGAGACAAACTCGGAACAAAAAGTCCTAAATGTGGATGCGATCGCGGTGATTGTGGTGCATGTACTGTTTTGCTAAACGGAAAAAGTGTGCGTAGTTGCAATATTCTAGCTATTGAAGTTGATGGTCAAACAATTATTACAGTTGAAGGAATATCTGTAAATGGACTTTCAGAGTTGCAGAAAAAATTTCACGAATTAAATGCTTTTCAATGTGGCTTTTGTGCACCGGGAATTATTCTCGTAGCCACAGAATTACTGGAACATAATCCAACCCCAACTATTAATGAAATAAAAGAAGCTTTATCAGGAAATCTCTGCCGTTGCACCGGATACACGCCAATTATTGAGGCTATTTCCAATTGTAGAAAAGAAATCAAACATATTGTTGGGAATAGTTTAAAATGAACATTGAATATTATTATTTAATATTTATTTTTCTTGCCTCTCTTGGTGCCGGTGCAGTAAATGCGCTTGCAGGTGGTGGCACACTTATCACATTCCCCGTTTTGGTTGCTCTTGGAATACCTCCGGTGACCGCTAATATAACAAATACAGTCGCACTTTGTCCCGGATATCTTGGGGCAGCTTTTACAGGAATTAAATCCTTACAGGATAAAAAAAGGTTATTGTTTTTTCTGATCCCTGCCGGAATCATTGGCGGTATTGCAGGTGGATATTTGCTGTTGCATACCGGAGAGAAAATGTTTCGTTTTATGATTCCTTACCTGATATTATTTGCATCTATACTGCTTGCATTTCAAAACAAACTAAAAAATTGGCTTCAAAAACAACACAGTAATCTTGTAAGTGGAACAAATTATATTTTTATTGCTTTACCCATTGGTATTGCCTCTATTTATGGAGGTTATTTTGGCGCAGGTCTAGGTGTGATTTTATTAGCAACACTTGGACTTTTTATAAATGATTCTTTAAATAAACTAAATACGATTAAACAATTAATGTCATTTTTCATTAATTCATCTGCTGCAATTTTTTTTATATTTTCTAGTGCTGTAAATTGGTATGTTGCCCTAATTATGGCTATAGGTGCAATAACTGGTGGTGTTCTTGGAGGAAAATTAGCAGGAAAAATAAATGAACAATTGCTACGGTGGGTTGTTGCTACATCCGGGTTTATAATCGCAATAATTTATTTCTTAACTT
>JAVHQG010000377.1:0-1514 GCA_036171035.1 Bacteroidales bacterium | reverse complement strand
TATTTACCAAAGATTACTCTGATAAACAAAGATTTTAAAGAGATAAACGGAATTTGATACATAGTAGATAAAATTACAAACCCGTTACCGATTACAAAAAGTAGAAACATAATAATATAAGCCTTAAGAAATAATAACAATCATACAAATTATGAAAAAAAAATTTGCAGTAATTCTTTCAGGATGCGGTGTTTACGATGGTTCAGAGATTCATGAAGCGATATTCACGCTTTTTGCAATAGCAAAACATGGGTGCACGTATCAGATATTTGCACCCGACATCAATCAATATCATGTGATTAACCACCTCAACGGCGAAGTGATAAAAGAAGACAGAAATGTTCTTGTAGAATCTGCCCGTATTGCTAGAGGGAACGCAATTTCTTTAAAAGATTTTAATGCCAACGATTATGATGCTTTGATTTTTCCCGGTGGGTCAGGAGCCATTAAAAACCTTTGTACTTTTGCCTTTGATGGGATAAATGCACGGGTTTTATCTGAGGTTGAAAAGGCAGTTAAAGCAATGCATGCATTGCATAAACCCATTGGGGCACTTTGCATTGCGCCGATCATTCTGGCAAAAATTTTAGGAAACGTAGAAATAACAATTGGTACAGACAAAAAAATATCAGCACAAATCACTGAAATGGGTGCATCTCATACAAACACAAAGCCTGTTGAAGTAACAATTGATAAGCGAAACAATATCTACACCACGCCATGCTACATGCTTGCCCAATCAATTGTTCAAGTTGCTGAAGGAGCTGATAATATTGTAAAAGCGATGGTTGACAGTTTCTAGTTTTGTCACACTCACAATTGACCATTTTCAATCAATTGCATAATGACTTCGATATTTTGATCGTCGCCATTGGGGTCGTATTCTGATTTTAAATCGGAGCCAAACAATTTAGCCAAAGTTTGCCATATGAATGCTGAAAACGATCCTCTTAAATCTTTTACAATTTGATATGAGGTAAAGCCGGTTTCACGATCAATCAACTTAATTAATATCCGACCTTGAGTCATGGTGAGTTTTTTCAAATCTTCTTCAAACTCTTTTTTAAGCTTTGCTTCTTCCTGTCGAATATAAAATTTACGCAAAGATTCTGTTTTTAAGTACCCCAGATTTGCTTCAATTTCACGCAGTCTCTTACCTGCCAACTTTGCATAGGGGAACACTTGTTTCACATTATATACCAATCGATCAAATTTTGCTGCCTGTCGTTTATTCTTAAATTTGAATTCAGGAAATACAAGGATTTGCCGTAATTCAAAATAGGGAATTGTATCACCTTCAACCACAATTTTATTGGTAAAACAACCCGGTTTAGGATAAGGCTTAACTTGTGCAGATATGCTGCAATAAATAGGAAGAGATAATATCAGGAACAATTTAAAACGCATCACATAAAATCTTCACAAAGATACAAAAAAGAGTACACTATGAAAAGTCTTCTAACCCCTAAATCCCCTAAAGGGGACTTTAAAGGCACACTGAATTTCAGCGTTTT
>JAVHQG010000376.1:0-7822 GCA_036171035.1 Bacteroidales bacterium | reverse complement strand
ATAAAATCCAATGTCTGTATATAATTTAACAAAGCAATAGCATTTTGATTTGCCAAATCTATGTTTAACGTAAGTTGCATAAAATTTACTTTTGAATTAATATTACAAAGATACATAATCATTTCAATGATAGCATCACCCACTTTAACAGCGTTTAGCGGTTGATGGTTAATGAATGCCATAAAACCTGTAATTTCATCAATGTTATGCAAAGCATTAACGGAAATATCTACGTGGTAAGTTTTTGCAGTTGTTTCTTTTTTTGTTCCCATTTATTTTTTGCATCCGATAAACTAATAATAGGCGAATGTTCAGCAGCATCAATCCATTTTTTAAAATCATTGATACTAACAGGATCCCCTGGCAATGCGTAAGAACTGGTTTCAGGTTCGTTAACAATACGGATAACCTTATTTAATTCAAGGTCGTGCAATAACCTTAAAGCATTATTATTTTTGACTTCAACAGTAAGAGTTCTCATAAAAATAATATTAAAGAGCGTAAACTTGTTTTGTTTTATTATAAGTGAGAGCCGTATCAATGAAATATTATTTGGCTATACAAAGATAATATTCTTATTAACGATAAGAAAATATTATTTAACTGTAAAAATGAAATACAAACTTTAGTTCATTTGGATAGGTCTTCTTACATTCACCAGCTAAAGTCTTACAATTTATACCGTGTGTTTAACATGAAACATCAAACATTTAATTCCTGAACATTGGCTACTGAAAGGTAGTTACTGAGCAAAGTCAAAACAAGCCGAAGTACAACATTAAAATTGACTTGCATCAAATTGAGAATAAATTTTCATAACTATTCTTTTCTTTTTTTATCTTTTATCCTATAATTGTATAAAATTTCAATAAAAATTTATGCAACCTAAAAAGAAGTTGGTTATAAATATGGCTTCTGCGCCAAAAGATGTGCTTGAAGCAATCAGTAAAAAGTACCCTGAAGGCTGGCAGAATTATGTTATGAAAATTGAGCTTGGTCCCGAGAAATTTTTCTTTGCAATTACAGTTGATACAGCCGAAAATAGTTATTTGGTAAAAGTTCCTGTAAAAATAGATACAAAAATTGAAGAAGAAATGGAGAAAGATAATTTTGGGTTTTTATCAGATAATGATGAGTCGGAAGATAGTGGCGAAGATTCTAAAGATGAAGAAAAAAGCGAAGATATTGAAAATATCGAGGACAAATAGTTTCAGCTCAAAAAGGCAGAGAAGCTGCAATTATAGATTTCTCATTATTTTTTCTGTGGAAATCTGCATAATCTATAGTTGATTTTACCCATATAAGTCCAACATGCTACATTTTTACTTACATTCTTTGAGCAATTTGTTTTCTTTCGCATCCAACCCAAGTTCAGTAGCTTTCTTTGCATCTTTACATGCACCATCTTTATCGCCTATGTCTGATTTTGCCAAACCTCGTAAGTAGAAAGCATCTTCATTTGCCGAATCTATATCAATGGCTGTATTCATATCGCTGATGGCATGATCGTAATCGTTTTTTAGATAGTGGGCATAACCTCTCTCATAGAAATAATCTGAAACATCTGCTTTCAAGTCAATGGCTCTCGATATATTGGCTATTGCATCATCATATAATTTTAGCTCTGTATATGCAACCCCTCTTTCGCAAAACGCATCGGCCATGCTCGAATCCAGACTGATTGCTTCATCGTAATCAAGAATGGCATCTTTGTAGTTTTTCATCAGACTTCTTGCAAACCCTCTCTGGTAAAAGGGCTCTGCACTATACGCATTGATCTCAATTGCTTTGTTGAAATCGTTTATCGATTTCTTAAAGTCAGACTTTTTTAGAAAAATCATCCCTCTGGTTGTGTAAGCATCTGCAAAATCTGCATTCAATGCAATCACTCTTGAGAAATCATCTAAAGCAGCATCCCATTGCTCTTTCTCCATTTTGCATAAACCACGATTGTAAAATGTAGCATAATATTCTGGATTTTTTTCTATCGAGGCATCGAAAAATTTTATTGCCTCATCAAACTGCCCTATTCCGTAATTTGCTTTTCCCAATCCGTATAATGGTAGAAAACGATCTTTCAATTTTCCATTTATTTTATTCAGACTGATGTTGAAATATTTGATCGCTTCTTCGTGTTTGCTTAATCCATCTGTGTTGCATACCCCTATATAATAAAATACTTTCGCATTGTCTGGCTCAACTTCGGCACATTTTAAAAATATTTTTAATGCTTCTTCATATGTGCCAATATCGATACTGTAGATCCCTGTTTTCATCAGATACTCAACATTCTCGGGTTCTGCTTCAACTGCTTTTTTTAACAAATCCACAGCTAATTTCGGGTCTCCTTTTTCATATGCTTTACAGCCTGCATCAAAATTTTCTTTTGCAGTTTGTGCATGTGTTGTAAACGTATATAGAATTATCAGAACCAAAAACAATCTCATTACAGGAGTTTTAGTATGCAACAAAAATATAAAAATTAATGTACTTTTGCTTTTAATCAAAAAATTACCACTATGAAGAAAGTTTATTTATTTGTGATATTGATAATGACTTTTGCCGTTTTATCAGCACAGCAGCATAAATCGGTTCATCAGGAAGAGCTGGAATATTATAATAGCCTTGGAATTACTGATGATACAAAGTGGGATTCTTTGTTTAACTATAAGTCTGTTGCTCGTTCAAAATCTGTTGAAGCCTGCCCTCTTAATAAAATTGTGTTTGGATGGAATCCATATTGGCAAACCAGTCAGTATAACAATTTTCAATGGGAGCAACTTTCTGATTTATGCTATTTTTCTTATGAAGTGGATGCTGCAACCGGCAATGCCACCAGCACACACAGTTGGAGTACAACTCCTATTGTTACGGCTGCTCAAAGTAATGGGAAAAGGGTTCACTTGTGTGTTACTTTATTCTCAAGCCACGCTACATTATTTGCAAGCAGCACTGCTCAAACAACTTTAATTAATAATTTAATTGCAGCTCTACAACAACGCAATGCTATTGGAATTAATATTGATTTTGAAGGTGTTCCAAGTTCCCAAAAAGCTAATCTCACAGCATTTATGAAAAATCTTAGCCAGAGCGTGCATAATGCTATTTCCGGTTCTATTATTTCTGTGTGTCTTCCATCAGTTGATTGGAGTCCGGGGGCATGGGATGTGAATGCAATGTGCACTGATGCCACACCTGCAAAAAATGTTGACTGGTTCATTATTATGGGGTATGATTATTATTATGGAGGCAGTGCACAAGCTGGACCAACAGATCCTTTGTATGCGCTGACATCTGGATATAATTATTGTCATTCAAAATCAATAACAGATTATTTGAGCAAGGGTGTCCCTAAATCGAAACTTATTCTTGGCTTACCATATTATGGAAAAGAGTGGCGCACAGCTTCAAACACGGTTCCTTCAAGCACTCTGGCGACTGGAATTTCTGTTACATATAAAACTGTTAAAGATAATCCTACCAGATATTCTGCTGCTAACAAACATTGGAATAATACGAGCTACACACCTTATTACACATACTATCCTGATACATCATGGAAACAATGTTGGATTATTGATCCATATGCTTATGGTAAACGATTGGAAATGGTCAATAATAGGGGCATTGCTGGAATTGGTATTTGGGCACTCGGTTATGATGATGGTTACACAGAATTATGGAACGTGTTAAAAGATAAATTCACATCATGTGGAACAGTTGCTTGTAGTGATACAATCTACGATATGGGTGGTCCCGGACAGAATTATTATGATAAAGAAAATTATTCCTATACGATTGCTCCCTCAGGTGCATCAGCGGTTTCGCTTACTTTTAGCTCGTTTAATACCGAAGCTAACTACGATACACTTTGGCTTTATAATGGGAATTCTATTACATCGCCACTTATTGGCAGCTTTTCTGGTGCAAACAGCCCAGGTACCGTAAATGCTTCTGGTAATGCAATTACTTTACGGTTTAAATCTGATAATGCTACAAATGCTACAGGCTGGAAAGCTGTGTGGCAATGTTTATCCGATAATACAGCACCCACAACTGCAATTTCAGCTACTGGCGGAAACTGGAAGACGTCAGATTTTACAGCAAATTTTGCTGATGCCGATGCACAAAGTGGCGTTGAAAAAGGATATTATCAAGTGCTGGATTATAATGGTTTACAATGGGGTGCAAATGCAGATAGAGGCTTTTTAGCTGATAATTTTGATACACTCATGGCTTCTGTGTGGACAAACACTTCTGGTACATGGAGTTCAAAAAACGGCAATCTCTATCAAGGAGATAGCACAAATTCCAATACGAATATTTATGCTTCTTTGAATCAAAGTTTGTCAAACAGATACATCTATCATTTTACATCAAGGATAGAATCTGAAGCATATAGCACCAATCAGCGCAGGTTTGGCTTTCACTTTTTCTGCGATACCGGTAGCACTACTAATAGAAGTAATTCATATTTTATTTTCTACAGACAGGAAACCGGTAAGCTTGAATTCTATAAAGTTGTTCATAATACTTCATCGCAAGTTAAGGTTATAGACAACATTGTAACAAATATTGGTCAATGGTATGATAATAAGATTATTTTTGATCGTATTACAGGTAAAATCAGTGTTTACAGGGATAATATCCTTATTGGTTCATGGACTGATACTTCTCCACTTGAAACATCAGGTCAGTTTGTTTCATTCAGAACCGGCAATTGCAAAGTTTCATTTGGAGAGTTGAAGATATTCCGATCAAGGGCTGCAAGTGCTACTGTAACAGTTGGGACGGCTGCTAGTGATATACGTTTTCAAAACCCCAATCCTACTACTCATGCAGCAAAAATAAAATCTATATGCAACGATGCCGCTAATAATTTATCAGCCATTACATATTATGATCTTGATGTTGACTGGACTGCACCCATAAACATCACCAGTATAAATGATGGATTAACATCAGATATTGATACAACATATGTTACTTCATCGCTTTCAGCTAATTGGAGCGCATCTTTAGATCAGCATTCCGGAATTACGCATTATTGGTACGCTGTAGGAACAAGTTCCGGCAATACCGATATTCAAAATTGGACAGATAATGGAACTGCTCTGAATTGCAGTGTTGGTGGATTAAATTCAGTATATAATCAACATTATTATTTTTCTGTAAAATCGCAAAATGGTGCAGGTCTATATTCCAGTATCACTACTACTGATGGCATTCTCGTAAAATCACCTACAGCTCCGCCACAGGCAAACTTTAGCTTTTCTTCAACCTCCATTTGTGCAGGGACTCCTGTATTATTTGTAAATGAATCTGCAAATGCAAGTTCTTACTTGTGGAATATTAGTGGACCGGAAACATTTAACAGTGCAGACGTTAATCCTCAATTTCTTTTTAATCAAAGTGGTCAGTATATTGTGAAATTGATTAGTAATGGCATGGGTGGCGCAGATAGTATATCACAAAACATTACAGTTAATGTTTATCCACTACCGGTTGCCGAAGCTGGTGCGAATGCTTTAATTTGTGAGGGACAATCAGTTTTATTATCTGCTTCAGGTGGATCAAGTTATCAATGGAATAATGACATTACTGATGGTGTTGCATTCACTCCAGCTTCCACAGCAGTTTACTATGTAACGGTTACTGATGTGCATGGCTGCTCATCTTCTGATTCAGTTGAGGTTATTATAACTAACAATCCTGTGGCATACGCAGGAACTGATCAAACCATTTGTATAGGCGATAGTGTTACTCTAAACGCAACCGGTGGCACAACATATCTTTGGGATAATTCAGTAATTAACGGTGTTCCATTTTATCCGAATCAATCTAGTCTTTATACTGTTACCGTTACAAATGAAGCCAATTGTTCAACCATCTCGTCGCTAACTATCACCGTATATAACCATCCATCTGCCTCGTTCAACGTGAATGCAGTCAGCGGTCAGATTCCTCTGACCATATTGTTTACAAACACATCGCAAAATGCTAACGATTACAGATGGTATTTTGGCGATAGCACAGTGTCCTTGGGTATAAATCCATATCATGTTTATCAGGATACAGGCTTTTTTACCATTGTTCTGATTGCCATGAATCCTTCTTGTAGCAACGATACGCTAATCCTTCAAAGTTATATACACGCCTTGAATCCAACGAATGTAGAATCAAACAGCGATTATCCATTTGCTTTTGACATTTATCCAAATCCGGTTCCCGATCATTTTAATATTTCAACTTCGCTACTGAAACAGGGAATGGTTACAATATATCTTGAAAATATTTTAGGACAACCCCTTCAATTATTATTTAACAAACATTGTACAGTCGGAACATTTAATATGAAAGAGATTTCACTTTCCGCCTTTTCTAAAGGAATTTATTTTGTGAAATTGTATATTGACGATGAATTAATAAGAGTGAAACAAATTTATAAACAATAGAAGAACCTTGAATGAACAGCTTCTAGCAAGATGTTTATAAAACAGTGATTTATACAATTAATATTGATTAATACATATCATATCATGGCAAAAATATTAGTGATTGATGACGAAAAAAGCATCAGAAATACATTAAAGGAAATTTTGGAATATGAACACCACAGCGTAGATGTAGCTGCCGATGGAATTGAGGGATTAAGCATTATTGGAGGCAATAAATTTGATGTTGTTTTTTGTGATATTAAAATGCCAAAGATGGATGGGATTGAAGTGTTAGAAAAAATCACACAACTTTCACCCGATTCTCCGGTAGTAATGATTTCAGGGCATGGAAATATAGAAACCGCAGTTGAGGCAATTAAAAAAGGTGCGTTTGATTTTATTGAAAAACCACTCGATTTGAATCGTATTCTCATTACCATTAGAAACGCAATGGATAAAAAGAATTTGATTATAGAAACAAAAATATTAAAAAGAAAAGTTAATAAAACATACGATATTGTTGGCGAATCGCCAGCCATCAGTAAAATTTTAGAAATGATTGAACGGGTTGCTGCTACTGATGCTCGTGTGCTTATCACTGGAGAAAATGGTACAGGAAAAGAATTGGTTGCTCGCTGGCTTCACGAGAAAAGCAATAGGGCGCAAGATCCTTTTGTTGAAGTAAATTGTGCTGCGATTCCTTCTGAATTGATAGAAAGTGAACTTTTTGGACACGAGAAAGGTGCTTTCACTTCGGCCATCAGGCAACGCAAGGGAAAATTTGAACAAGCTGATGGTGGTACACTATTCCTTGATGAAATAGGAGATATGAGCCTATCTGCACAGGCAAAGGTTTTACGAGCCTTGCAGGAAAGCAAAATAACAAGGGTAGGAAGCGATAAGGACATTACTGTAAATGTTCGAATCATTGCTGCTACCAATAAAAATATTAAGAAAGAAATTGATACCGGAAACTTTCGCGAAGATCTCTATCATCGGTTAAGTGTGATTATTATTCATGTCCCTTCATTAAACGAACGCAAGGAAGATATTCCAATTCTTACCAATCATTTTATTAAATTGGTTTGCGAAGAATATGGTATCCCGGAGAAAAATATCACACCCGAAGCAATTAAAGAACTTCAAGCAATTAAATGGACAGGGAATATCCGTGAATTTAGAAATGTGATTGAGCGATTGATTATTTTGTGCACAGATACTATTAGTGACAAGGATGTGCTGGCTTATGCGCAACCGTTGTACAAATAGACCCCCATTAGAAAGTTGAGTGTAAATCTTTTAAAATATCGGATTTATAATTATTTCTTGAAAGAAAACTCAGTGTCAGATAAGAAAATGTCAAGAAAGAGGCTTTCACGGCAACC
>JAVHQG010000375.1:0-1525 GCA_036171035.1 Bacteroidales bacterium | reverse complement strand
TGTCGGCTCGGAGGGAATCGAACCCTCGACCCCATGATTAAGAGTCACGTGCTCTGCCAACTGAGCTACGAGCCGATTTTTTATTTTTATCGGGAGTGCAAAGATAAAAAACATTATGATTTATGAAAACTAATTTTTAGAGAATGGTTAATTCTAATTTAGAGAAACACCTTCTTAGAGGGTGGTTAGTTATTGATTTTTAGGGTGTAGATAACGAAATAGGTAAGGTTTTCCCATTAAAATATTTTTGTCCGTTTATTGCAAAATCGGCAATAAATGCACCCATTTGCTGAGCTGTTAATGGAGCTTTATATCTTGGAAATGCTTCAGTAAGCATCTCTGTCTGTACTGCACCTAGAGCCAAACAATTGCAAGTGATGTTACGATCTTTAAATTCTTCTGCCAAACATTCAGAAAGGCAAGCCAAAGCGGCTTTGCTGGCACTATAATATGACAACCCTATAAATTTAGAAGATCCTTGAAATCCAGCCATACTGCCGATATTTACAATATGAGAGAGGCTGGATGTACGGAAAAACGGAAGCATTTGCCGAATTAGCTCAGCAGCAGCAAAAAAATTTACGTTAAACATTTTTCGTGCAGACTCAATTTCTGTTTGTTCAAAGTGAATGCTTTCCAAATATCCGGCATTATTGATTAAAATATCTATCGTATCCGTATGCTTTCGTAACAGATGTTCAACGGAAGAGTTATCATCAAAAATTTCCTCAATATTATATGGTATTGAAACAATCTCTAAATTGTGTGATAGATGCCTACATTCATTTTCTAACATAGCAAGCTTATCTGCACTCCTTGCAATAAGGATAAGCAAACTTATTTTCTTTTGTACTAACTGTAGAGCCGTCTGATAGCCAATTCCTCGACTGGCACCCGTAATTACAACTTTCATTTTTTTGTTTTTTAAAAGTCAATAATAAATATTTTTTTCATATAAATAGTTATTTTTAATCAAATAATCTTGTTAAATTATATCTTTGTAATACTAGAAAAACTGATATTATGATTTACCTGATTCGAAAAGAACATTTTAATGCTGCACATCGCTTGTATCGAGAAGAATGGGCTAATAAAAAAAACGAAGAAATGTTTGGGAAATGTTCAAATCCAAATTGGCATGGGCATAATTACAACCTTATTATTACTGTTAAAGGTGTACCTAACAAAGAAACAGGATTTTTAATTGACATGAAATTTTTAAGTAATCTAGTTCATTCGCACGTAATAGAAAAGGTTGATCATAAAAACATGAATATTGATGTTGATTTTATGAAAGGGATTATACCAACAACAGAAAATATAGCAGTTGCCATTTGGGAACAGTTATTCCCCCATATTAAAGAATTAGGTGTTGAATTACACTGTATAAGGCTTGAAGAAACAGAGAAAAATACAGTTGAATATTATGGCTAACAGGATTTGTTTGATTGGTACATTTTTGTTTTTGAACTTTATGGACAAACACTAATTAGTGTCAGATAAGAAAACGCCAATAATTTCGTTA
>JAVHQG010000374.1:0-7880 GCA_036171035.1 Bacteroidales bacterium | reverse complement strand
ACCCTTCGGGTCAGTGTTTACGATACTATTGCAAGTGAGAAATGTTAGTTTTTAATTTATAATATGTACCTGAATGTTGATAAATATTTCTGTTGCAGAATATGTTTTTTGATCCATTGGGTGTTTATTATGATTAATACCAGTAGTCAAATAAGTAAAAAATATTAATTTTGCGTTTCTGATTAATAAAGAATGCAGGCAATACCGGGTAAATTATTAGATACTATCAATTCTCCTTTTGACTTGAAAAAGTTGAAGGAAGAAGATTTGTCAAAGCTATGTAGCGAGATACGTCAATTTATTATTGATGTGGTTTCATGTAATCCCGGTCATTTTGGAGCAAGTCTGGGAGTGGTTGAATTAACGGTGGCATTGCATTATATTTTTGACACACCAAATGATCAGATTGTTTGGGATGTTGGTCATCAGGCATATGCACATAAAATCATTACCGGTAGGCGAGACGTATTTTATACAAATAGAAAATATAAAGGAATTAGCGGATTTCCAAATCCGAAGGAAAGTGAATATGATTCTTTTGGCGTTGGACATTCTTCAACATCTATTTCTGCTGCACTTGGCATCGCTCTTGCCTCAAAATTCAGGAATGAGCAAAGGCAGGTGATTGCTGTAATTGGCGATGGTTCAATGACGGGTGGTTTGGCGTTTGAGGGCCTTGAAAATATGGCAGCTACTCGTCCTGATATGCTGATTATTCTGAATGATAATAATATGGCAATTGATCCAAATTCAGGAGCATTAAGCGATTATTTACTCGATCTATCTACTTCAAAAACTTACAATAAAGTTAAAGATGATGTGTGGCGAATGCTTGGAAAAGTTAACCGTTTTGGACCAAATGCACAGGCTATTATTCAAAAAATTGATCGTGCAATTAAAACCGTTGTTCTTCATAATAGCAATCTTTTTGAATCATTAGGCATACGCTATTTTGGCCCTGTTGATGGGCATGATATATTAACACTTACAAGAGTACTTCGTGATTTAAAAGATATCCCCGGTCCAAAAGTTTTACATTGCAAAACAGTAAAAGGTAAGGGATTTAAACAAGCAGAAATTAACCAAACTGTTTGGCATGCACCCGGATTGTTTGACAAATTTACCGGAGAGCTAATTATTGAGTCATCGGGTAAGTCGGTCTTTTCAAAATATCAGGATGTGTTTGGGCATACAATTGTTGAACTTGCTGAATTAAATCCTAAAATCATTGGGATTACTCCGGCAATGTTAACGGGATGTTCACTAAATTATATGATGGAAAAAATGCCTGAACGTACCTTTGATGTGGGTATTGCAGAGCAACACGCCGTAACTTTTTCAGCAGGTCTTGCTGCCAAAGGAATGATACCGTTCTGTAATATTTATTCAACATTTATGCAGCGCGCTTACGATCAGGTAATTCATGATGTTGCTATTCAGAAGTTAAATGTTGTGATGTGCCTTGATCGAGCCGGGCTTGTGGGCGACGATGGCGCAACTCACCATGGTGCATTTGATTTAGCATATATGCGATGTATCCCAAATTTAACTATTTCTGCTCCAATGGATGAAGAGGAACTTCGTAACCTGATGTTCACAGCTCAGCATGATGATATGGGACCATTTGTTATTCGTTATCCAAGGGGCACCGGCGTTATGGTAGATTGGCAGAGACCATTTAAAAAATTTGTTGTGGGAAAAGGACGGAAAATTAAAGATGGAAGGGATATAGCAGTGCTTTCAATAGGAACAACAGGAAATGCTGTTGTGAATGCCAGCAAAAAACTGGAATTAGAAAATATTGATGTGGCTCATTATGACATGCGTTTTCTAAAACCTTTGGATGAGGAAATTTTGCATGAGGTTTTTACAAAATTTAAAATTATCGTTACTGTTGAAGACGGTGTGCGTTCTGGCGGTTTTGGAAGTGCTGTGCTTGAATTTATGAGCGATAATAATTATCATGCTTCAGTTATCAGACTGGGTATTCCCGATAAATTTGTTGAACATGGATCACAAAACCAATTAAGAAAAGATTGTGGGTTTGATATTGAAAATATTTACAACACAATTAAAAGCCTTGCAAAAGAGAGCGTTTGCATTCAGATAAAATAACAAAATAACATTTTTTTTGCTGATAACAAACAAATATATATCTTCGCAATCCATTTCAATTATTGCCCGGATGGCGGAATTGGTAGACGCGCTGGTCTCAAACACCAGTGAGGTCAAACTCGTGTCGGTTCGATCCCGACTCCGGGTACGTCTTTTTAAAGAGAAAGCCAGTTTTACTGATAAAGTAGGACTGGCTTTTTTCGTCATGGGAAAACTGGGGGGAAAACTTGCTGAAATAAAATGATAATTCTTCTTAAAAAGTTAAAATTTGCTTTTCCCCTGAGTTTTATTTTTCTCTTTTGGCTCTAAGGTTTCGTCCCACCAATCATGAAGTGCGTACTCATCGCATTCGTCAAATTGTTTTTCTGTTTTCTTATCAATCACAATTCTGTCTGCCGGATTTTGCTTGTTCTTTTTACTTTGTAAGTTAAACTCCCATTCGGACAAACCTCAACACATTTCAGACATTTGGAACAACTGTAACTGCTTCCGGGGTCGAGTTTTTTTTCTTTATACAAACTGTATTTTGTGGGTTCAAGTGTTGAGATATAGCACTGTTTATCGCATAATCCGCAATTTTTACAGGTTCCAATATTCAGTTTGATTTTAAATATTGACCACTTGTTTAGTAACCCTGAAATCCAAGCAATCGGGCAGCCCATTTTATGATACTGATACATTGCGGCAAACTTGCTGTTGGGGTTTCTGCCCATTATGAATTCCATAATTAACCCCATCGGGCACATCCAGCGGCAAAAAACTTTACCGAAAATAAGGCCTGTTGCAATACCAAATGCGAAAACATACCACAATGAAATATGAAAATGTGATATTGCTATGAACATCAGTCCACCAATAACAGCAAGGATTATTACACGTTTTGAAATAAGAAATTTTGACATTTTTTGCATGATTTTCTGATGTGTTTAATATTATTTAGATAAAACTGCAATGTGATTGGCAGACTGAAGATTTTTAATTTCTGTAATTATTTTTAATCCTGCTTTATCAGCCAAAACAGGAATACCGCCATTTGCAACATAGTTCTTAAAATTTCTGTAATGCACTGCACCAGCCACAAATTCAACGATATTGGTTAGTTTGCCAATAAAACCTGAAGGTCTTGGAACAAGATAATCTCCAATAATAATTTTATCTGCAACTTTTAATATGTCTTCTAAAAGCTCAATCCTGTTTTCTTCGTCCACTTCATGAATAACATAGGTCAGTATGGCATAATCGAAATGCTCAGTGCCACGAGAAATAATTTCCTGAAGGTTTGTATGACGAAACGATAATTTTTGATTTGGCTTATTTTTAAGATTCTGATTTGCTTTGTTAATATTTCTTAAAGACAAATCAATCCCTAATGCAGACTTACATTTATCATTTACTGAAAAACTAAAAAAGCCCGTACCGCAGCCAACATCTATAATCTTTTTATCAGGTTCAACTAGGCTGATAACCTGACTGAATAATGCTTTCTGATTGGGTGCAATAACTGTATCATAGAACCCACCATCATACCAATGGTTTTTGTTTTCAATAGACATCTTTTTATAGTTTTGGTATTTATTATTAAGCCATAAATTTTGTTTTTTACATCCCAGGCAATCTTGGGAACCGCCCTGTTTTTGTGGCTTTTGAATATGCTCCCCAGCCTTTTTTCATCCAATGTCCTACAAGTGGAATCGGAATTGTAAAAGCTCTTTTTCCGTTACGAAAAACAAAGGCTGCCCCATTGCCTGTATCCATCACACATAAGATATTCAAATGTTCCTGATAGCCTTTTCTGTTGCTGCTGCCTTTTTCAATTTCAGAAATATTATATGCTGCATTTCTCCCCATTAATTCAGCAATATGCCCTTGTTTTGCAATCCATTCAGGGCCTTCCAAAGCGGCAATATCGCCAATGGCAAAAACATTTGTGAAACCATTTACCAATCCTGAATTATCTATTTGTATAAAGCCAGATTCGGTAATAGGCAGGTCAGAATTTTTAAGCACACTATGCCCATTTGCAGCCGGTATAAACATGATGAAATCGGCACCTAATTTTGATTCATCTTCAAAGATTACGCCATCAGCAACAAATTCATTAATCTTCTTTCCAAATCGTTTTTTGATATTGAATTTTTCAAACATTACATCAAGAAGTTCAAGTGCGCCTTTTCCCATACGGGCTCCAGGATCAGGCATCGGCGCAAAAAAAGTGATTTCATAATTTTCCCTGATTTTTTTCTTGCGCAGATAATTATGAATATTAAACGCCAATTCAAAAGCAGGACCGCCACGCACAGCTGATTTGTCTTTTGGATTCCCGCCAAAACCTATTGCAATTTTCCCGCTGCCACGCTCAATCAGTTCGCTTATTTTATTGCGGATTGAAACAGACATTTCCGGTTTCCCACAAATAGAAAGCGTATTGTTCATTCCTTTATGCTGCATTTTTTCTGCCCCAAATGCCACAACTAAATAATCATAAGAAACAGTCTGGTTCTGGCAAACTACTTTGTTCTCGGCAGCATGAATATCTTTAACTGTATCAATAATAATTTGAAATGGATATTTTTTTTGAATATCAGTTAACGGAACTTTTACATCATCGAATTCAGCCATTTTTACAGGCACCCAGATTGAAATTGGATAGATATACAGGTAATCACGGTCTGAAATCAATGTAACCTCAAAACTCTTTTTCTTCTGTAGTTCAATAGCAGTCTGGATACCTGCAAAGCCTCCGCCAAGAATCAATACTTTTTTCATTTAATAATTGAGTTAAAGAAAAATTTGTTTGTTTTTATTCACTGCTTTTTTTTGTTTGTATTTATGCCTAAAGGCAGATACAACGGACAAAAACTGATGAGGCTGGTAAGAATAAAAATTCCTGAAAAAATAAGCAATACGATTGCTAAACTTCCTGAAATTACATTTGTAAAATATAATATTACCACTACGACTGCAACCAGTATTCTGATTACTTTGTCAATAACACCAACATTCTTTTTCATGATTTTAAGATTTAAATTATTTGTTTTGATTTATTTGTTTCACTAAAAAATCTTTTGTTTTTACTCCTACAAAACGGGTTACTTCTTTGCCATTTTTGAATAAAATCAGTGTGGGGATACTCCGCACATTATATTTTGCAGCAACAGCCTGATTCTGGTCAACATCTAATTTTCCTACGGCTGCATTTCCAGTAAGTTCATCTGCAACCTCATTGATAACAGGCGCCATCATTTTACAGGGAGCACACCATGGAGCCCAGAAATCAACCAGTACAACACCGTTTTTTATCTGGTTTTCAAAATTCTGAACACTTAAGATTTTAACTTTTGCATGTTCAGCCGGCAGTGGCATATTTTTCATTTTCTTGTATGAAGTAAAAATGTAGTAGCCAAATAAAAAAGCCAATGCCCCGATTACTATAAATGATATTTTCATAATTTTAATTTATTAATGCGTATTTATTTTTTGATTTTATTTGATGAACATAATTTGATACAGCCAATGCGGCTATTGTCCCATCACTTACTGCTGTTGTAATTTGACGATATCTTTTAGCCACTGAATCACCAGCGGCATAAACCCCTTCCACGTTTGTTTCCAGATTACTGTTTACAAGAATTTCGTTCCCTTGATTTCGTTTGATTTTGTCTTTCAGAAATTCCGTATTCGGTATATATCCGATGAAAATAAAAACACCATCTGTTTTGAAGTTTTTGATATTGCCTGATTTCAGATTTTTTATGTCAACGCTTTCTAACTTTTCATTGCCATAAAAAGCACTTATTGTTGATTCCATTACAAAATTTATTTTCGGATGGTTCTGTGCTTCTTCAATTGCATATTCAAAGGCTTGAAAATGGTCAAACTGATGCACTATTGTAACTTTACTTGCATATTTCGTAAGCGATACTGCTTCTTCCAATGCAGAATTTCCACCACCTACCACCACGATTTCCTTATCGGTAAAAAAATCACCGTCGCATGTGGCACAATACGAAATGCCATGACCTTTAAATTTATTTTCACCGGTTACATTTAATGCGCGAGAACGGCCTCCGGGCGAAAGAATAATAGCATCTGACGTATATGTTATTCCATCATCAAGTGTTATTTGTTTCACATCGCCTTTTAACTGCAGGTCTGTTATTGAAGTGTTTGCTTTGATATCGCAACCAAAAGTGTTTGCCTGCTTTTTCATGATGTTTGCAAGTTGGTATCCGCTTGTGTTTTCAACACCCGGATAGTTTGCGATTTCATGTGTAAGGATCATTTGCCCGCCTACAGTGCCATCACTTACAATGAGTGTCCGCAGCCTGGCACGCGACAGGTAAATGCCGGCGGTTAAACCTGCAGGCCCTGCACCTATTACGATTACATCATAATGATTATTTGCGTTCATAATATTAAGCATTTACGGTTACTTTAAAATATTCATCTAAAATTGCTTTTACTTGCTGTTTATTTTGAATGCTCGATGTCGCTTTTGCAACTTTTCCATTTTTGTAATAAATAGTGAAGGGGATTCCCATAAAGCCCTTTACTTCTGGTAAATTACGAATTACATGCGATTCCGGGTTATCGAACTCCATGTCGAAGAATTTTACATGTTCGTACGATGTTTCCAATTCTTCTGCAATGCCATAAACTGGAATACACATTGGGCCCATACGTCCACATACAACCATTACATTTTCGTTTTCGCTGATTATTTTTGAGTGGTCAGCCGCACTTTCGATGTGTTTTAAATTTGTGTACAACATAGTTTTAAATATTTACGATTTACGATACAAAATTACAACGCCATGCAGCCGGATTTTTCAAAACAGCCATATACGATTACAGCTTAAAAATTGAACTTGAACAAGTTTTTTCTTGAGATAGATTATTGCTATTTTTACAAAAAATAATTATGAAACCCATTTCAGAAACCGATATAGAATTTGTATGCGAGATACAAGCCCCTTGTTTTCAGCTTTTATCGCCAGAAGAAGTTGAATTAATCCGTACCAGTAAAACACAAGTTTTATTCCGTAAAGGAGAAAATTTAACTAAGCAGGGAACTTTTGCCTCTTATGTTTTATTTTTAATGGATGGATTTGTGAAACAATAAGTAGAGGGCGATGGTGCACATAATTACAATATCCGCATCATTCAGGCCGGAGAATTTCTGGGGCTTTCAACTGTTTTTACAAAAAATACATTTGCATATTCCACAATTGCCCTTACTGAAACACGGGTTTTTTTGGTAGAAAAAGAAGCCATTAAAAAAGTAGTTCAGCAAAACGGACAGTTCGCTTTCAATATTGTAAGGCGTTATTGTGAGCACAACGCAGGCTTATATGATTCTATCCGCAGTTTGATGTATAAACAAATGAACGGCAGAATCGCTGATGCACTTTTATATTTAAGTTCTGAAGAATTTATCAGCCTTGATATTTTCACTTATTTATCAAGAAAAGATATTGCGGATTTTGCAGGATTATCAACAGAAAGTGCAGTGAAACTATTAAAAAGTTTTGAGAAAGACGGCCTCATTAGTCTTGATGAAAAAAATATTAAAATACTGAATAAGACAGCACTTGTTGAAATCAGTAAAAAGGGCTAATAAATCTTCGCATTTTACAAACAGATGTAACTTATGCAACAAAAAGAAAGTCCATCCTATTTAGTGTCTGTCCATAAAGTCAGTGTCTGATTTATAATTTAGCGAAGCGATCTCATGAACACATAAAAAATAAAATATTAGTGAATAA
>JAVHQG010000373.1:0-7925 GCA_036171035.1 Bacteroidales bacterium | reverse complement strand
TTTTTAATTGAATACAACACAAAAGTTGTAACAAAAGGAGAACTGTCATAATAACAAGAATCATTTTTGTCACAAGCCCAGGTTTTAAATTCGCCAGTTGGAAGTTGCGAGTAATAAAGAAAATCTATTCCATTTTCAATTGATTGTGATATTACAGAAAACGAGATATAAGTTTGACTATATGTTTTTTTGCTTCCAAAACTCAGAACTGACAATGTTATCACAAATGCAAGAAATATAGTTTCTATATTTTTTTTCATCCCTAATATATCAAAAAAATGAATTCAAATCTATAAAATTTCAGGGAACAGAGCAATTGATAAAAAAATTATTAACCAATATCACAATTTTATAGTAGATGCAAGAAAACAATATTATCTTAAATTTTTAATGATTTTTTGCCCTTAATCCATAAAGGGAAATCATTGAAAATCAATGCACCCCTTAGGGCTGGGACAAATATTGATTTTCAAAAAAAAGTTTTCCTGCTGACACTATAGATGAAACAGAATATTTCAAAAAATTATCTATATCTTCAAAAAAATACCTTACTTTGCAGTCTTAATCTGAAAAAGATGTATCACGAAAAAGATGATTTTCAGGACGATGCTGACAGCGAAGAAATAATAACACGCTACGAAGACATGATCCGAAAAAATGTACGCTATTTTTTTGATGTGGAAGAATTTGAACAAGTGATTGATTTCTACATTGAAAACAACCGGCCAAGCAGTGCATTAAGAGCTATAGAAATAGCCAATTCGCAGCACCCTAACGCTCCTGAAATTCAACTAAAAAAAGCTCAGGTACTAATGAATACCGGTCGTAAAAGCGAAGCCCTAACACTGCTCAAACAAATTGAACGCAGCGAACCAAATAATGCAGATGTTTTCCTATTAAAAGGGATGCTGTATCTGCTTATGGACAATTTAAAAGATGCACTAAAAAGCTTTGAACAAGCAGTTTCACTTACCTACGAAGAACTGTGCGACGTGTTGCTTTCTGTTGCTATTTCGCTCGAAAATGCAGCTAAATTTGAAAATGCCATTTATTACTTAAAACAAGCTTACGAACTTGAACCCGAGAATGAAGATGTATTGTACGAAATGGCTTATTCATTTGAAACACTCGGTAAATATGAGCAAAGTGCACTATTTTATCAAAAATATCTTGACGAAGATCCATATGCTGCTTTTGGCTGGTATAATTTGGGAATGATCTATATTTTTCTTTCAGAATTCAACAAAGCAATCGATGCGTTTGACTTCGCTCTTGCGATAGATGCTGAATTCACTTCCGCTTGGTTTAGTAAGGCGCGTGCGTACGAAATGCAGGATAATTTTGAAAAAGCAATTGAAATTTATGAAGAATATCTGAGCGAACATAAAAACAATCTCGATGCACTGTATTACATAGGAGAATGCCACGAAAAAACAGAAAAGTATGAAATTGCAATGGATTGTTACAACAAAGTTCTCAGTCAAGACAACACATACTCCGATGCCTGGATGGGCATAGGTTATATTGAATTTCAAAAAGAAAATTTTGAAACCGCACTCGATGCAAATAACAAAGCACTGGATCTAGAACCAGACAATGCTGATTTTTTGCTTTTAAGAGCATGGACGTTGGCAAAGCTTGAAAGATTTATAGATGCTGAAAATGATTATCTTAAAATTATTGAAATCGATCCAACCGATGATGAAGCCTTGCTTTCGTGGGCTGACATGGTTTTTCAACTACAAGATTTCGATCGCGCAATAGCAATTTTAACAAAGCCATACAACGAAATATCAATGAATGCAACCGTTGATTTTCGACTTGCAGGATATGCCTATTTAAAAAAAGATGAAGAAATGGCAGAAAAATATCTCATAACAGGTTTACAAAAAAAACCCGAACAACTTGAAGAATTTCTTAACATTGTTGCCAAGAATGAATTAAATACTGAAATTTTAAAAATAATTGAACCCTATAACTCAAAATTGTGATGTATAATTTTAATTTGCCCAATTTGCCTGAACGTAGCAAAAAATCAAGGATTTCAGGTATCACTATGGTAATGGATAAAGGATTAAGCGTGCATGATTCAGAAAATTTTGCTGATGCTTCCGCTGATTTTACTGATTTTGTAAAATTTGGTTTTGGCACGTCTATTCTAACAAATAATCTTCAAAAAAAGATTGATATTTACAAAGAAGCTCACATCAAACCGTATTTTGGCGGCACTCTTTTTGAAGCATTTCTCATCCGCAATATGCTGGATGATTATATGAAATATTTAGATAAATACAAAGTAGAAACAATTGAAGTTTCTGATGGTTCAATGAAAATTCCACATGAAAAAAAATGTGAAATCATTCAAAAACTCTCTAGCAATTATCAAATAATTTCTGAAGTCGGATCAAAAGAGGCGGGTGTCGTCATCCCACCAGAACGCTGGACTTCCATGATGAAAGACGAACTGGAAGCAGGCTCTTTTAAAGTTATTGCAGAAGCACGTGAAAGTGGGAATGTTGGAATTTATAATACGTCTGGTGGTGCTGAAACAGCACTTATTAAAAATATCCTTAAAACAGTAAAAGCAGACGATATTATTTGGGAAACACCTTTAAAAGCACAGGTTGTCTGGTTTGTTAAATTACTTGGAGCCAACGTAAATCTGGGAAACATTGCACCCAACGAAGTTATTCCAACGGAAACATTGCGTCTTGGTTTGCGGGGTGATACATTTTTACATTTTCTACCTGATGCATTGAAAAAAAATAATCTCTAATTTATTTTTACCATATCATTAATTTTGAATTTATATGGGCATAACTGACTTTCTTGTCAATAACATTGAACGTTTTTTTGAAGCAGCCGGATATTTAAGCATCACAATTCTGATGGCTCTTGAAAGCATGATTGCACCTGTGCCAAGCGAAGCAGTGATGCCACCTGCCGGTTTTCTCATTGCAAAAGGCACATTCACATTTGCAGGTGTTATCTTTTTCAGTACACTAGGCAGTATGATCGGTTCGCTCATCTCCTACTATATTGGTGCATGGGGAGGCAGACCAATTGTTGAAAAATATGGCAGATTTTTATTACTTGATAAATCAATGCTTGATAAATCGGAAAAGTTTTTTACAAAAAAAGGCGAGCTAACCATCTTTATTTGTCGCTTTGTTCCGGTAGTAAGACATCTGATCTCAATCCCTGCCGGCATTGCAAAAATGAACTTGCTAAAATTCACTATATACACCTTGGTTGGAGCAGCAATGTGGAACTCTTTTTTAGCATATGTAGGCTACACACTGAAAAGCCGATGGGAATCAGTAATGAAATATAGCCACATCATTGATAAAGTAGTGGTAGTATTGCTTGTAATTGTACTTATTTACTACGTTTATAAATTTTATAAGAACTTCAAGGGAAGCAAAAGCATATAATTTTCACCCCCTATTTAACAATGTTTATCTTTTGAAAATAACTTATATTTTTCTTTGTAATCCTTGCAATATAATATCCCTGCGCTAAATCTGATAAATCTATTTGATTCAATACATGGTTTGATTCAAAAACTATTTTGCCCATTAAATTAGAAATCTTTACTGAAGAAATATCATCTTTTTTGATATTAAAAATTCCATTTGATGGATTTGGGAAAAATGCAGGAAACACCTCTGTATCAATTGAATTATTATTTGTCAATTCTGATGGATAAGCCATGTTCATACGTATTTTAGGCACTTCGCTCAAGTGACCATAAATTGTTCCACTTGATTTCACATAATAATTTGAGCCGGCTCCCCAATCATCAGCAATCATATGCGATTCTTTATCTGTTCCAATATAGATACCCTTTGTTGAAGGACTAACTGTTTGCCAGAAATATTTTATCCCTGCCCAATATAAAGTACCGGCATTTAATATTTCTGAATACTGGTCATAGGACTGGCGGAACGAGAGTGTAACCCATGTATCAATATCGCTAGATTGAATTGTATAGTTTTGAGTTGTTATTTGCTCTGTCAAACTATTACCTGACAAATAATAACAAATCACACCCTGTATTACCGAATTAACTTTTGTGCCATTGGCAATAAAAACAGAAATAGAGCTCACTGTATCTGTTGATGTAATATAATATGCTATCGTGGAAAAATCACCATCAGTTGCACCGGAAACCCTTGTAGGACCAAATCTTCCACTATACGACCTGTCTCTTGCATAAACAGTATCAGTAACCGAAAAACTAATAGTATCCAGATTATCTGAAGGATTATTTTCAACCTCAGTTTGTTCGTTTCTACAACTAATAATATATGTTCCCAAACTAGCTGGTGAGACATATGTAAAAGTATCTGTAACAAGCGTATCTCTGTCTCCAACGGCAAGGGATGGAAATGGATTAGAACTCAATGCTGAAAAAACAGGTGTAGTATTTCCTTGTGCCAGCACATCAGCATATGTAAAAACATCGCTCTGTGTGGAGCTTCCATTATTTAAACAAAGTGCTTTAACAGCAGTTAATTTTTGTCTCTGCCTATAAGGGAACTTTGTATAATTCCCTAAACCATAAAAACGAGGAAATATTTTTTCAGTCTTTAAATCGTTGTTATCTAATCCTAAAACAGAGACATTATCAATCATCCAGCCATAGCCTGCTCCGGAAGAATTTGGGGAAGAACCCGTATAATTGCACGACCATCTGAATCGAATTTTCACATTGCTTAATCCTCCCATTTCGTGTGATACATTGAAATATTTAACTGTAGGAGCATAAAAATTCACTTCCATGTTTGTGTACATTTCATCAGCTCCCACGGGATACCACGCCGAACCACCATCAACACTATATTCAAAGTAAATTTGATCCTGATTAAATGCTCTATAATTTTGATCCCATTGAATGCCTACGCCCTGATATGATGAAAAATCTAATGTACCATTATACTCCAGTGTAACATCTATAACAATAGGGACAGTTCCGGAAAGAAGATAACTTACCGCATCAAAATAAGCAAATTTATTGCCTGTAGTAGGATCCGGATTCCACATATTAAATGCTAAGGAATATCCTGTGAGCTGTGCTGCATCGGCATCAGCAATTGTTCCAATAGTCCATGTTTTTGATCCACTTGCATTGTTTTGCATCAGCCAATGGCTAGAATTAGAAAAATCATCCGTCAAAATTGGCGTTCCAAACGCATTAGCTGCATCAACTGCATGAACCGCCTTAACATCTACTGCAACATTATTTACTTCTTTGGAAATATTTTCCTCGACTGTATTTAAAATCAATGGAGTATTTAAAACTGTTTTAAAATGCGGTTGTTGAGAAAACATAGAAGTACAAGCAACGCAAAGAATTAAAAAGATAGTTATATTTTTCATAAAAAAAGCTTAAATTTATTAATCGTTTAGATCCAAAGACAAAGATACAGTAAAATGTGAAAATTGAAAAAGTCTTTAAAAAAAACTTAATTTACAAATAAAGTGTTTCAATGCACATCCATTATTCAAGAATTTTAAGTTTTGCAAATTTCAGTAAAAGCTGTTTCTGTCCGGCTTCGTGAAAAAAAACTGTAGCCTTTGTGTTTGGGAATATACCTTCCAAATGAATTATTTTACCTATTCCAAATCGCTGATGCGAGACATTCATCCCAACCTGCACCAGAGAAGCATCATCACTTTCAAAGCTATCTTCAACAGGCGCTGTCTGCTGGTGGGCTTTATTCATATTCAACAATTTTTTATTCGTAGCAAATGCAGGTACTTGTGGTTTATTTTTTTGAGGAATCAATTTTGGTTTAAAAAAACTTTGTTTTGAATTTTCAAATGGTTCATCATCTTCATCAATATCCACATCAATATCATCATCAATTGGCATATCTAAAAATTCTTTATCAATTTCCTTAATAAATCTGCTTGGAGCAGTTGATGTCAACGATCCCCATTTATAACGACTTTGTGCATATGATATGGTTGCATATTTTTCAGCACGTGTAATGGCAACATAGAACAATCGGCGCTCTTCTTCAATCTGCTTGGCGTTGTTCATCGACATAGACGATGGAAATAAATTCTCTTCAACGCCAACAATATACACACTCTTGAACTCAAGTCCTTTTGCAGCATGAACGGTCATCAGTGTTACTTTATTTTTATCTTCGGGTTTTTCATCGTCCTGATCTGTAAGCAGAAAAATATTTTGCATAAATTTATCAAGTGTTGGCAACTCACCATCTTCAGTTTCTGTCTCAATAAATTCGCTGATACCACTTAAAAGAGCTTCAATATTTTCCATCCGGCTAATACCTTCTGTAGAATGATCATTCTTAAATTCATTCATCAGTCCTGATTCTGCAAGTATTCTAGTAGAAATCTCATATGCATGTTTTTCCGACAAATCTGTAGCAAGGCTCTGAATCAGTGAAGCAAACTGTTTTAGTTTATTGATTGCGCCGGCATTCAAAGGCAACTGATGTGAGCCAATATCTGTAATAATATCCCATATTGACAAACCTTGCTCATTGGAATAAAAAATAAGTTTTTCGAGAGTTGTATCGCCAATCCCTCTTGCAGGATAATTTATGATACGCCGCAATGCCTCCTCATCTTTGGGATTGACAACCAGCCTAAAATACGAAAGGACATCTTTTATTTCCTTACGCTGATAAAAAGAAATCCCGCCATAAATTTTATACGGAATATTTCTACGACGCAGAGCCTCTTCAAACCCTCTGGATTGCGCATTGGTTCTATAAAGTATTGCATAATCGGAATACATATATTTATTTATGTAAACACTATCAACAATAGACCCTGCCACTTGATAGCTTTCTTCCGTATCTGTATAATTTTTAAGAACTTTTATTTTTTCACCTATTTCATTTTCTGAAAATAACTGTTTAGGTATCTGCCCTTCATTAATTGCAATAAGGCTATTTGCTGCAAGTACAATATTTTTTGTTGAACGATAATTTTGCTCCAATTTAAAGAGATTATAATCAGGATAATCATTTTTAAAATTTAATATATTTTCGATTTTTGCACCCCGAAACGAATAGATACTTTGTGCGTCATCGCCCACTACACATACATTTCCATGAAGTAATGATAATTTTTTTATAATCAAATATTGCGAATAGTTTGTATCTTGATATTCATCTACTAAAATATAGTTAAATTTTTTCTGATATTTTTCAAGAATTTCAGGAAAATCTCTAATCAAAATGTTCATGTTAACCAGAATATCATCAAAGTCCATTGCATCAGCTTTTCTACATCTTGCAGCATATGCTTTATAAATATCACCTATTTCCGGTTTTTTCGTAGCCCTGTCAAATTCAGCAATCTGTTTATTGCTACTGTATGATTCGGGCATAATCAGATTATTTTTTGCTCCAGATATCCGACTATGAATTTCTGCCGGTTTATAAACTTCATGATCGAGGTTCATTTCTTTCACAATACTTTTTATCAAACTACGTGAATCAGTTGTATCATAAATGGTATATTTTGGTGTATATCCAATTATTGCAGCTTCCATTCGCAAAATCTTTGCAAATACAGAATGAAAAGTTCCCATCCAAAGGCTATTTGATTGATCAGATCCTATCAAACTTTTAATCCTTTCCTTCATGGAATTAGCTGCTTTGTTGGTAAAAGTAAGTGCTAAAATAGTATATGGTTTAACGCCACTATTTAGCAAATGAGCTATACGATAAGTAAGTACACGGGTTTTTCCAGATCCAGCTCCTGCAATAACAAGCGATGCTCCGGAATAATTTTCTACAGCATCACGCTGCGCTTCATTCAGTTCATTAAGATATTCGTACACTGTTTATAAATTTCTAAATTGTAAATATTTATTATCTCCTATCTTTTATCTTTTATCTTTTATCTTTTATCTTTTATCTTTTATCTTTTATCTT
>JAVHQG010000372.1:0-1558 GCA_036171035.1 Bacteroidales bacterium | reverse complement strand
AAACTCAAAATACGTTATTTTTTATGAATAATCAAAACTTTATTTCCAAAAAAAAGAGCCACTGCAAAATTAACCATGTCTCTGCATTAGCTCTTTAAATATTTTTTTAGAAATGTCAGCTTACACTGATATCACTTCTTTTATTTCAGGTACTTCTTTTTTTAAAAATTGCTCAACTCCCAGTTTTAACGTCTGCATACTATGTGGGCAACATCCGCAAGCGCCCATTAACTTAACCTTTACTGTTAAATCATCAGTAATTTCTACCAACGAAATATCACCACCATCATTTTGTAAATATGGTCTGATATTCTCTAGAGATTCTTTTACTTTTTCTGATAATACTTCAAAATTTACTTGTTCCATAAAATTTATATTAAGTTATTATTTATTTTATCTTCTATTTTCAAAGCCAACTCAGCAAACGCTTTTCCCTCAATTGAACTTAAATTCAAAACAGATGGGTTTCCCTTATCACTATTCTCACATATACTTTCGCTGATTGGAATTTGCCCAAGCAAAAAAATATGGTATTTTTCAGCCAATGCAGCACAGCCATTTTTCCCAAAAATATAATATTTTTTATCCGGTAACTCGGGTGGCGTAAACCATGCCATATTTTCTACAATTCCCAATATTGGAACATTTAATTTTTCATTTCTGAACATTTCTACAGCTTTTGTTACATCTGCCAATGCAACTTGCTGTGGTGTACTAACAACCACTACTCCTGCAATTGTAATACTTTGCAGCAATGTCAGATGAATATCACTTGTTCCGGGTGGTGTATCAACAATAAGATAATCAAGATCTCCCCAATTTGTTTCTTGTATAATTTGCTTTAATGCACTCGAGGCAATTGGTCCTCTCCAAAGCAAAGCGGTCTCTGGAGCAACCAAAAATCCAATAGACATAATTTTTATTCCAAATTTTTCAATCGGTTCAATTGCATCAAACCCACCAATTTTTGTTGCTACGGGTTTCGAACCCTCAACACCAAACAACTTGGGAACCGATGGACCAAAAATATCCGCATCAAGCAATCCCACCTTTTTTCCATTTAATGAAAAAGCTACAGCGATATTTGCTGCAACTGTAGATTTTCCAACGCCTCCCTTGCCTGAAGCCACCACAATAATGTGCTTCACATTAGCCAACCTGTTTGGTGCTTCTTCCTTCTTCAATGTATGAACCATTGCCTCAATTACATCAATTATAAGCACAACATTTGGAAAAGCATTTTTTATTTTATTCTCACAAGTAATTCTTAATGAGTCAGATAATGGATCATTTTTACGCTTAAATCCAAGAACAATATGCACATTGTTTTGGCTTGTAGTTACCTCTTTTAATATTTCAGCATCAATAATGTTTTTCCCATATTCAGGATGAATTACCTGTTTTAATAACTCAATTATTTGCCCTTTTTCAATTTCCATTTATTTTATATTTTTAATTTAATCCTTAAAAAACAACATAACACACTAAAAACTTGTAATCTTAAGTCTACTCCGAAAAGTCGATTTTTATAAATTTTAGCATTTTTTACCCTTAATCC
>JAVHQG010000371.1:0-8094 GCA_036171035.1 Bacteroidales bacterium | reverse complement strand
AAATCCAATTAATGAGGTAACACTTCTTTAAGCATAATTCAAAATATTTAATAATCAAATATGTTACCTCTAACATAAAAGAATTGTATTTTATTTATTCAAATTTTATAAGTGTCTGTCCATAATGTCATCAAAAATAATTTTCAATTACTTTTTGCCCTTAACCCCTAAAGGGAAGTCATTGAAAATCTGCACTCCCTTCAGGGTTTTGGGCAAATGCAGATTTTTACATTTATAGTTTATGGATGAACACTAAATAACTATTTTATATTTTTAAGTGTTTCTTTAAAAACTTCTACTTTATATTTTTCTTTAAGATCTTTTATCCATTTTTCTTCGAGGAATGTCTGATAGTCAGCCGTAATAAGCCCTTTTGCCTCATCAAGTGATTTGGATTGTGGATCAACTTTATTGATAAAAATAATTTTATTTGCATCTTTGCCGATATAAACAGCCTTTTCTTTGAGTACATCAATTTTTGCATCAACAGTTTTGTTATCACCTTTCAGGAAAAGTCCTTTTTCTATTATAGTTATATTGGATGTATCTTTTTTGTTGATAGTTTTCATAATGTTCTGAACAGTATGTTTATTTTTTTCATCATTGAGCATTCCAAAAGCTTTTTTAGATATTTTCTCATTCTTACATTGAAAAACTTTCAAATCAAAACGAGTATCCCACATATATTTTTGTTTATTTTTATCATAAAAATCTTTCAGTCCAACTGAATCTTTGATAGCTTTTGACCATACCATTCTGTCAGTTAGTTCAAATAAAAGAATCCCATCATGATATTCATTCATCAAATAGCGGAAATCAGGAAATTTATTTTCAAGCCGATCTTCTTCATATTTAATAACTTTATTATCTGTTAATTCTTTAAATTTGGCATCAACAAACTCGTTGATATTCATTTTCTGACCTTTACGGTTAAATTTCAAAATGTATTTTGCAAAATCTTGTTGTGTATAAATGGAATCACCTATTGAAAAAAGATTTTTTGTTAATTTTGATGCTTCCCCGATATTCCATTTTCCAGTAAAAATAGAGTCTGTAACAACTGAATAAAAATCATCGATATTATGTTTTTCGGGTTTTGGTGTTTTAACTTTTTTTGTTTTAACTGATGTTTCTGCATCTGTAAATTCTTTGTAATTATACTCTTTTTTAAGTTTTGCAATCACAGCTTGCCTGCTTCTGTCGGCACGTTCATCTTTAGATATTTTATTTTTAATATCAGCTTTAACATCATCAAAGCTGCCGATTTCTCTTTTATCAATTCTTTTAATAATATGCCAGCCAAATGATGTTTTCACGGGTTCCGAAAAATCGCCATTAGCTTTCAATCCGAATGCTGCTTGTTCAAATTCAGGGACCATGCGACCAGTGCCGAACCATGGCAAGTCTCCACCTTTTGAAGCTGTGCCTTTATCATCAGAATTTTCTTTTGCTGCTTGAGCAAAATCTTCACCTGCTTTAATTTTATCATATACTTCAAAAATTCTTTTTTTTGCTTTTTCTTCATCTTCAGTTGAAGTGCCTTTCGGAGTGATAACCATTATATGAGCCACTTTAATTTCACCGGCAGCTTTTCTTTTTTCATAAATTTTCAAAATATGATAACCGAAATTAGTTTTAAAAGGCATGGATATGTCTCCTACTTTGGTATTAAAGGCAGCTGATTCAAACGGATAAACCATTTGGAAAGCAGTAAAAAAGCCAAGATTTCCGCCATTTTCTTTTGCAGTTGGATCTTCAGACATTTCTTTAGCAACCACATCAAATCCTTCTCCGTCAGTAACCCGTTTTCGAGCTTTCATAATTTTATTCCAAGCTTCTAACGTATCTTTTGGAGATGCGCCCGGATCGAGTTTAATGAGTATATGACTTGCATGCACATCTTGTTGCATCCTTTCATAAGCTTCTTTCAAAAGACCTTCATCAATATCTTTATCCACCAAATAAGGCTTTGCGAGCTGTTTCCTGTAGCCGGCAAGTTCCGTTTTGAATGATTTTGAAGTATCTAATCCGGTTTTTTCAGCCTCACTAACTTTTAGTTTAAAATTGATAAATAATTCAAGATATTCTTCAATTGATTTTGTGTCAATTACATTATCTTTTGAATTATTTTTTTTATAAATCCGTTCAAATTCAGCAGTTGTTACGGGCTTTCCATCTATTTTTAATAAAATCGAATCAGGGATTATAACAGCACTCAAATTGCTTAAAGATATTGATGAAAATGCCTGTAAAAAACACACAATCATACTTAAAAGGAAAACACTTCTTTTCATAAATTCATTTTTTATTAAATCAAACTTTTAAAAACGATAAATTAATAATTTTATTATATGCACAAATATATTTTGTTTTATTGAGCTTTTAATATTTTTTAGTATCACATATTATCTCGGCTATAATTCGGAGCTTCGCGAGTGATAGACACGTCGTGCGGATGACTTTCAGTAATGCCTGCATTTGTGATTCTTACAAATTTTGCTTGTTGCAAAGAAGAAATATCTTTTGCACCGCAATAGCCCATTCCTGCACGAAGTCCGCCAACCATTTGATAAATAACTTCATTTAATGTTCCTTTATAGGCAACTCTTGCCGCAATTCCTTCAGGAACAAGTTTTCGGATATCATCTTCAGCATCTTGGAAATAGCGATCTTTAGAGCCTTGTTGCATGGCTTCAATTGAACCCATTCCCCTGTATGATTTGAATTTTCGTCCTTGAAAAATAATGGTTTCACCCGGAGATTCTTCTACACCTGCAAATAAGCCACCTGCCATGATTGAACTAGCTCCGGCAGCAATTGCCTTAACAATATCTCCGGTATAACGAATGCCTCCATCTGCGATTACAGGTATGCCAAAGTCTTTCATTGCTTTTGCAACGTCATATACGGCAGTTAGTTGAGGAACCCCTACCCCTGCAATAACTCTAGTTGTACAAATTGAACCGGGACCAATTCCTACCTTTACAGCGTCTGCACCGGCTTTGGCAAGCATCAAGGCTGCTTCGGCTGTAGCAATGTTTCCTACAACAATATCTATTTCAGGATATTTACTTTTTGCTATTTTCAACGTATTTATTACTCCCCTTGAGTGTCCGTGTGCGGTATCAATAACAATAGCGTCAACACCAGCTTTCACCAGAGCTTCAATTCTTTCAAATGTGTCTTTTGTGACGCCTACTCCGGCTGCTACTCGAAGTCTTCCCCTCTCATCTTTACAGGCATTCGGGCGATCCTTTGCTTTCGTAATATCTTTATATGTAAGAAGTCCTATAAGTTTATAATTACTATCAACAACGGGGAGTTTTTCAATTTTATATTGTTCCAGAATTTCTGAAACCTTCTCTATATCGAAGCTGGGTGTGGTTGTGATAAGATTTTCATGTGTCATTACTTCAGAAACCAACTTACTCATATCTTGCTGAAAGCGAAGATCCCTGTTTGTAACTATACCAATGAGTTTATTGTCTTTTTCAACAACAGGAATACCTCCGATTTTGAGATCTTTCATCATATTTAGTGCTTCACCAACAGTACCATCTCTGTGAATGGTTACAGGGTCAGAAATCATCCCGTTTTCAGCACGCTTTACACTTTTTACCTGACGGGCTTGCTCTTCAATACTCATATTTTTATGAATAACGCCAATACCACCTTCGCGTGCAATAGCGATAGCCAGCGTAGCATCTGTAACGGTATCCATAGCAGCAGATACAATTGGTGCTTTCAATCTTATGTTTTTTGAAAAAAGAGATGTTATATCTACCTCACGTGGAAGCACTTCTGAATAAGAAGGAACCAACAATACATCATCGAATGTCAGACCTTCTGAAACGATTTTGTCTTTAATAAATGACATGAATATTGAATTTTAACTTTAAAAAGCGGCGCTAAATTATAAAAAATTAGAGGATATTTGTTTTTTGTTTCATGTATTTTTTTTTGAGAATCTGATGTAATTTTTCTGATCGTACTTTTATTATTTTTCCTATAAAGAATAAATTATCTATTTTTCTTTTGTTTTTATTATACATGAACCTGTATCTTTGGCTAAAAATAAATATAAAATAAATTTGCAAAAATAAAAAACTGAAATGTCTCCAAATAAAAAAAATATTATTTCAAAGCCCAGGTGGCTACCATTGTTTTTCATGAATTTTTCAAGTGTATTGAATAATAATTTTCTCAAAAATCTTGCTTGTTTTGTTTGTGTAAAATGGGTTGCAAAAGGAAATGAGTCAAGTGTTATTATGATTGCATCAGGGCTATATGTACTACCATATTTAATTTTCTCGCCTCTAGGTGGAAAGTTATCAAAGACGATGTTAAAACGGAAAATTATTTTGTATTCTAAACTTACAGAAATACCTATCTTTTTACTTGCAATTTTAGGTTTTTATATTCAATCGATTTTTTTAGTTATTTCTTGTATTTTCTTAATTGGGACTATAAGTACACTTTTTTCTCCTTCAAAATATGGATTAATACGAGATATAGGTGGGGAGAAGGGTATTTCATTTGGAACCGGATCATTGGAAATGTTTACATTTTTAGGTGTTCTTTTAGGAACATTTATAGCATCTGTTGTGTCTGATCATTTCTTCATCCCATTGATAATGCTTATTTTGCTTAGTGTTTCAAGTTTTTGCCTGACGATGACGTTGTTGATTAAAGCCGATGAAACAAAACCCATTAATCATTGTGAAGATACATTAAATCCATTAAAGTTTTTTGTTCGATCATTCCGCTTTGCAGCAACCATGAAGGGTATGAATTTTTTAGTTTTTGGGCTTTCTATGTTTTGGATGATTGGTTCATTTATTCAAATGAATTTAATGGTGCATTGCCCAAAAGTACTTGGAATGACAAATACCCAAACAGGTCTCGTAATGACTGTAGCTGCAATCGGGATTGGGATTGGGTGTTATTTAGCCGGTGTGATATCAAGAGGGAAAGTGGAGTTAGGATTAACACCTATTGGAGGGCTTGGAATGACCATCTCACTACTGTTTATTTATTTTGGAAATCCTAACGATATAATATTTTCAATTCTCGTATTTTTTGTTGCCCTGTTTAGCGGGATTTTTATGATACCATTGAGTGCTTACATTCAGACAAATGTAGAAGGACGAAGACAGGGCGATATTATTGCTTATTCAAATTTTACTGTTTTTGTATTAATATTATTGTCAGCAGGAATATTTGGAGCAATCGTTGCATTTTTCAGCACAAATGCTGTTTTTTTGTTGCTTATTATTTTAACTGCATTTACTACGCTATTGCTGCTGCGATATGTTCCAGGAATGGTTGCCAGATTTAAAATTCCTCGATTTTAAACACCCAAAAACTCTAACGCTTATAACATGAAGTTCTTAACATCTATTTACAGATTTTTTTTATCTCTCCGATACAAAGTTGTTATTAATGGAGAAGATGTGTTGAAAAGCAAAAACAGTAAATTTATTTTACCAAATCATCAAGCCATTGTTGATCCACAATTAATATTTGTACACATATATAAGTATATGAAAGTTGCTCCGGTTGCTACTGAAATATATTTTAAAAATCCGATATTAAAAATTGTATTAGAAGCAATTCATACCATCCCTGTTAGTGATTTATCTGCCGGCAACCGCGATCCGCTGGTATTGAAAACGATTTACGACAAAGTAATTAATGCGTTATCAACAGGACACAGTATTTTGTTGTATCCATCAGGTCAGATTGCGGGACAGGGCTATGAAAAAATTTTCAACAAACAAAGTGCATGGGCTATTGTAAAAAATATTCCTGAAGACACACAAATTATAGGGGTACGAATTTCAGGATTGTGGGGAAGCATGTGGTCTCGGGCTTGGATTGGGAAAACACCAGATTTTTTTAGTACATTTTTGAAAGGGATCTGGTATATTTTTGCAAACCTTTTTTTCTTTTTGCCAAGGAGAAAAATAACAATTGAATTTGAAGATATTACTCAGCAAGCACGGGAAAAATCAAAAAATAGCAGAATTGTTTTTAATACTTTTTTAGAATCATTTTACAATAAAAATGGCGAAGAAAAAGTCAATTTTTTGAAACACTATTTTTATGCATCTGCTTTACGTAGAAAATTGCCTGAAACAATTCAGTTATCAGTAATAGATATCAGCAAAAAAGACACTTCATTTTATGAAGAAATTACAGCGGACACGTTTAATAGAGTAAAAATAATTTTACAAAAAGAGGTAGAAATTAATGACAAAAATATCAGACAAGATTCCAGTTTAAGTCTTGATCTCACCATCGATTCACTTGGTCTTGTAAATATTATTTCTGCTATAGAGAAAGAGTTTGAATCTTCAGCACAGTTTGAAATTTCTCAAGTAAGAACAGTTGCCGATTTATGTCTGCTAGCTATGGGATATGGAATTGATAAAGATGTGCTAAAACCCAGTCTGCTTAATACGCATAATAGTCCAATAAATAATATTTACATTGATTCAAATAAAAATATTATTGAGTTGTTTTTTGATGTTTTTTATAAAAATAATAAGGAGTCGTTTACATATGACAAAACATTTGGATCAACATCAAAAAAAGATTTTTTACTTAAGGCAATGGTCGTTTCAAAAATAATAAAAAAAGAGGTTAAAGGGCAGTATGTAGGAATTATGTTGCCTGCCTTGCAAAGCACCACCCTACTAGTAATGGCGACCTATCTAGCAGGCAAAACACCTGTAATGCTAAACTGGACCGTTGGTAAAAAAGTACTCGATCATTGTATAGATTCTGTTAAGTTGCAAAAGATTCTTACAGTAAAATTATTTTATGATAAAGTTGCAGATTTATTATCAGATGGTGTGAAGCAAAAATGTATCTTTTTTGAACAAAAGGCAGCCAAATTAAGTTTATTTACAAAATTATCTGGAGTTCTCTCATATAAATTACATTATGCACCAAATATCAAAATAGACGATATCGCTGTAATTTTATTCACTTCTGGTAGCGAATCCTTGCCTAAAGCTGTTGCTCTTTCCCATAAAAATATTGTATCTGATTTGCATGGTGTATTTGAAAAAATTGATATAAGAAATAATCAGATTCTACTTTCTTTTTTACCTCCATTTCATAGTTTTGGGTTTACGGTATTAACAATACTCCCTCTCATTTCCGGAGTAAAAGTTGCATATACGCCAGACCCTACAGATAGTAGAGAAATCATCAGATTGATAAGGCACACAAAAGCTGATATTTTGCTAGCTACACCAACATTTTTAAAAATGATTCTAACCATTGCACAACCTAAAGACATTGATTCATTAAAGCTCGTAATAACAGGTGCAGAAAGTTTAAAAGGGACATTAATTAAAACATTTCATGAACGATCAAACCCAGATGCAGTAATGCTTGAAGGTTATGGAATAACTGAATGTGCACCTGTTATATCTTTAAATCCTGTTATATTACAAAAAGAAAAAAGTGTTGGTAAATTAATAGGTGGGGTAGAGGCATTAATCGTTGATATAAATTCAAATATACCGGTAAACAAAGGCGATTCAGGAATGCTTTTAGTCCGTGGGAACAATGTTTTTAAAGGATATCTCGATACAAATATAAAATCACCATTTGTTACAGTAGAAGACAAACAATATTATAAAACCGGAGATTTAGGCTACATTGACAGCGATGGATATTTATTTATCACTGGCCGGCTGAAACGATTTCTGAAAATTGCAGGAGAAATGATTAGTCTGCCTGCTATTGAAAATGTTTTGCTTGAAAAGTATGGTAATACAGAAGTAACGGTTCTTGCAGTGGAAGGTAAGGATACAATTGAGCCACCGCAAATTGTTCTTTTTTCAATACAGAAAATAGATTTGACTGAAGTAAATTTATGTTTAAAGGAAAGTGGGTTTTCAAATTTGTTTAAAATTCACCGACTTATCCAAATTGAGGAAATTCCGCTACTTGGAACAGGTAAAACAGATTATAAAGTGTTGAAAGAAATGATTTAATCATCCTCCACCCATGCCTAATTTACATAGTGTCAGCAAGAAAACGCCAATAATTTCGTTACTATAGTTTTGAAAACAGTCA
>JAVHQG010000370.1:0-8097 GCA_036171035.1 Bacteroidales bacterium | reverse complement strand
CTCATTCTTGACATTTTCTTATCTGACACTGAGTTTTCTTACAAGAACTATATAGAACTTTATTTATTTCAAATCCCCATATTACTTTTATTTTCACAATATTCCCTCATCAGCAAAGCTGTAATATCCGGCATCAGTAACAATTAGGTGGTCAAGTAGTGCAATATCCATTGTTGTGGCAGCCGCTTTAAGTTTTTTAGTAGTAGAAATATCTTCAGTGCTTGGTTTTAGATTCCCTGATGGGTGGTTGTGGCAAAGAATAATCCCAACGGCTCTTTTTTCAAGGGCTTCACGTAATATTTCCCGAGTATCAACGACTGTTCCTGTAAGTCCACCCTGGCTGGCTTTGAATTTGTCAATTATTTTATTTGAGCGGTTAAGCATTAGGGTCCAGAATTGTTCTGTGGTTAAATCACCTACCAAGGGTTGAAAATAGTTAAATACATCAATGCTACCTGTTATTTTTGATTTTTCTTTAATGGATTCGTTTTTTCTTCTTCTTCCAAGCTCCATTGCTGCAACGATTGTAATTGCTTTAGCTTCTCCTATTCCTTTGGATTTTGTTAATTCGTACACGGTTTTTTTCCCAAGCTCGTTAAGATTATTACTGGATTTTTGTAAAATTTCTTGTGATAATTCAACGGCTGTTTGATTTTTAGTGCCTGAACCAATAAGTATTGCTAATAGTTCTGCATCACTTAATGTTGAAATTCCTTTTGCCATTAATTTTTCTCTGGGGCGGTCTTCAATTGCCCAGTTTTTTATGCTTAATTTTTGTTTAAAAGATGAGGGCATCATACTATTAATGGGTGTAATGGGCAGGAAACAGGTACGTTATATGATAAAAAAGGCCTCCCCACAATGGAAAGACCTCACAATTTTATTCTTTATTTTTTACTGTAATTTGCTGGTATGAATTGCAATGCCTGATTTCAGATTCGCAGCTTTATTTCTATGGATAACATTCTTTTTTGCAAGCTTATCAATCAGTGCAGAAATTTTTGGTACCAATGCAGATGCCTCTGTTTTGTCTTTAGTCTCACGGATTTCTTTCAAAGCATTTCTCATTGTTTTTGCATAATACTTGTTATGCGTTCTCTTTTTCTCTGTTTGTCTGATGCGCTTTTCAGCTGATTTGTGATTTGCCATTATTTTTTATTTTTTATTTTTACCTTCGATTTTTGAGGTGCAAATGTAATGAATTTTCTGATATTATCAATGCCAAGTGAAAAAAAATTAAAAAATTGAGTATTAACTGATTATTTGCCATGAAAAAGTGCCAAACAAATCGCCGGAGATGGTTATTAAATTTCCTGATTTTAATGATCCAACACCAGAAGGTGTCCCTGTATAAATCAGGTCTCCGGGTTCAAGATTCCATATTTTGCCTAGTTCAAAAATTATTCGTTTTATAGGGAATATCATATCTTTTGTGTTCCCTTTTTGACGGATTTCTCCATCAACACTACAATCAAATGTAATGTTATTAAGCTGAATAGTTTTATCGAATTTTACAAATGTGCCAATAGGGCTGCTTTGTTCAAACGATTTAGAGATTTCCCATGGTAGTCCCTTATCTTTCAATTCTATTTGCAGGTCGCGCAAGGTAAGGTCTAGTCCTATGGCTAAAGAGTCCACGTATGACAATGCGTCTTCGGGGGATAATGGGTTTCCTGCTTTTCCGATTTTTACGACCAACTCTACTTCGTGGTGCAGATTTTTTCCATGTTTGGGGATTTTTATCGGCGTACCCTCTTTAACAATGCAATGTGGTGGCTTCAAAAAAATCACCGGACTTTCAGGGATTTCACTTCCTAGCTCTTTTGCATGTTCGCTGTAGTTACGACCTATACAAAATATTCTAAATGTGCTTTGATTCATAATTCTGAATTTTCTTGAAGGGTTTTACTTTAATAAAAAACTTAAATCATCAGTTGAACTTAATTCAAGAACCATCTGATTGTGCTTAAAAATGCGTGCTTTTCTTGGACCGATTAAAGATATTTTATTGTCAATAATTTGCAGCATTGTGCTTTCGCGTAAGCCTACTACAGTTATCGCCGGATTTGCCACAAGAAACTCAATAATGCGCTGCTCTCTTGTTTCTCCTGCGTGTCCATCGGGACTTGCATCCAGATAATGTGGGTTAATTTGAAATGGTACAAGATTAAAAGCATCAAAACTTGGTGGTTGAACGATTGGCATATCGTTGGTTGTTTTGATTGTTGGACATGCTACATTTGATCCTGCGCTCCAGCCAACAAAAGGTGTGCCGTTCAGAACTTTTTTTCGGATGGGTTCTATCAGTTTGTTTTCATGAATCATTTTAATTAGCTGAAAAGTATTTCCTCCTCCTACAACAATGGTTTCTGCCATTTCTATTGCCTTTACAGGGTTTGAACATGTGTGGATAGGGGTAATGTGGTATCCAATTTCTTGAAATCTGTTTTGTACCCGTTCAGTGTATTCATCAAACGACATTGTTACACCTGCATATGGAATAAAAAGACCCGTTTTAACTGATGTGCCAAGAAAATCTTTAATATTGTTTTTTGGATAGTCTAAATATGCTTCACCGAAATTGGTTGAATTGCTGATAAGTAAGAGTTTCATATATACTGGTTGTTTTTTGTTATTTGCCTACTGGTCTATAGGCTATTGTTATTCACGCTTCCTAAGTGATGCTTTATTAAATAAAAATCTTCCATGTGGGTCATGATTTTTTTTTTTGATGGCGATTTGTCTTTATATCCAAGTAGGTGTAATAAGCCATGGATCATAATTCTGTTGAGTTCTACTGCAAAATCAACATTAAATTTTTCGGCATTTTCCCGTACTCTGTCTGTACTAATAAAAACATCACCGGAAATGGTTGAATTTTTACAATAGTCAAATGTTATAACATCTGTAAAGTAATCGTGTTTAAGAAATTGTTTGTTGATTGAGAGTAGGCGTGCATCGGAACAAAAAATATAATTAATGTCACCGGTAGTGTGTTGTTCGTTTGAAATAATCTGCTTAAAATGGCAAGAGAGCAATTGTTTTTTCCCGATGATAGGATTTGCTACATTGTCGTTAAAAAATCTGATAGCCACTATTTTAGATAAAAAGTTAGTTCAACTTCGCGACCTAAATCAAAGAATCTGATTTCATCAGCTAAATGGCGCATTAAAAAGATGCCCCTGCCATGAGGATTTTCAATATTTTCTGCACTGGTTGGATCTGGAATTAATTTTGGGTCGAATCCTGCACCTTGATCAAAAACTCTGAAAAGAAGTTTTTCGCTGTCGGCAGTGAAGATTACTTTTACGATTTTGCGAGGATCAAATTTATTACCATGGAGGATTGCATTGTTAACTGCTTCGATTATTGCTACCAAAACATTTCCATATATTTCTGTTCCTAATTTATATTCTACCGATATATCATCAATGAATTTTTCAACCAATGTTATATTCTCAATTTTGGAGGGGAAATTAATTTCTGTATTCATTAATTTTCATTTAATTTTATTAGGTACTCTTTATAGATATTTTTATAGTATTTGTAAAGCTTAATGCTTGAAGTATTTATCATTTCATTAAACTTCGAATTTACACCTTTATACTTAAAAAACTGTTCAGGGTTACTAAATGTTTCATCTTTTGCTTCTTTCGATTCTCGCTTAGTGTCTGTTTCTCTTTGAAATTCAGCATTTTCAGCTTCAAGAAGGCGGGTAACAATTAAATTTTGTCGCTTCAAGGTTTCGGGTGTAATATTTTTATTAATCAGGTCGGTTGCATTTTTATCTGTTAATGCTTTTATTTCGTTGAGCGATTTTTGAGCTTGTGGGCTAAATGTTGCATTTTTCATCATATCACTCATTTGTTGTTGAAAAATTTCTTGCTGGGCAAGCATTTGTGAAAGTTTTTTGTTGGTAGCGTTTGGATCAAACTTGCCATCTTTATTGCCTTTTTTAAGTTGTTCCATCATTTTTTCCATTTGCCCCTTCAATGATTCTTGCTGCGATTTCATGCTTTCTAATGATTTTTTCTTTCCATTTGGTTTCTTTTTGGGTTTGCTGCATTGCCCTGAGGAGTTGCAATTTGATGGCTCCTGCATCTGATCGAGTGATTCTGCCAATAGCAGTGCCAGATTGTTGGCTGATGTCATTACAAATTGCTGGCTAGTTTTTGCTTGTGGCACATTTCTTTCGCCCAATCCATCAAGGGTTTTGTCCATATATTTTGATATGGATGTTTGTTCTCTGTTGATCATGGAGCTAACTTTTGGGGTACGTTTGGCAAGAGCATTTAATGAATCTTTAATAACTTTATAATTATCAGATAGATTTTTTTGCTTGCTCACAATGTCGAGATATTTTGGATTTTTTGGCTGAATTTCTTTTAGTTCTTTCATTAGTTCTTCTTGATCGAACGAAAATGTTACAAGGTTTTCAAGAATTTTACGAAGTGAATCATAGTCTTCTTGTTGTTGTTGCTGCTGATTTTGCTGATTTTGTTGCTTCATGTTATCAGCCATTTGCTTCATTTTTTTTGCTGTTTCTTTTTGTTTTTTTGAAGCTTTGTCCATTTTATTTTCTTGCATTTGCTGCGAACTTTCTTTCATGTCTTTTTTTATGTCGTTAGCTTCTTCTTGCATATCTTCCATTTTCATGGGAGTCTTTAGTTCTTTGTTTTTATCTTGTATTTCTTTGTATTCTTCAGTTATTTTGTTGAACTCATCGGCTTGTTTTTTCTGTTGTTCGGCTAACTTTTCTTTTTCTGCACCTTTTTCGCTTGTTTTTTCAGATAGATTTTCGTGTTCTTCTGCCAGTTTATCTAGTCTATCAATAGTGTTCTCTATCTTCTTTTCAAGTTCGTATTTTTTAAGAAGTTCCATGTTTCGGTCAAGCTGTTTATTCATGTCCTCATAAGACATTTTCATATCTTGTGTAGCTTGATTAATTTTATTTTTATCGAACTCTTGCATTAATTTATTCAAATCATCCATCATTTTTTTCAGCTCATCGGTCATCACATTGTCGAGTAGTTCTTGCATTTGTTTTTGTTTTTCGAGCAGTTCTTTTTCTTTATCAGAAAGATTGTTTACAAATTCATTACTTTTTTTAAATTCTTTTGATATTTCCATTGAGAGTTCTTCAAGCCTGTTTTGTTTTGATGTTAGTTGTTCCATCATTTTGGTTTTATCCCACGATGACATGTTTTTGTTGATAAGGCTTTCTTGCAATAAATCAATATCTTTTTTCAGATCTTTTCCTAGTTTCATGCTTTCAGCTAGTTTTTCCTGCATGTTTTTTGCTGACTCATCCTGCATTTTTTGCATTTCATCTTTTGTGGGAACAATAAATTCAAACACTGTAGAACGTGCACTTTTGCTGCCATTCACAGCGTCGTTGTCCCACACTTCAAAATAATATGAAACTTTACGACTATTTTTTGCATTTAAAGCTGAAAAATCGAAGGCATAATAAAATTCTTGTGAAGTAGTGCTTTTATTAATGGGGACAAATGTGGAAAAAACAGAATCTTTTGCATCCTCTGTTTCGCCATTCATTAATCTAACGTTAAAAGTAAGTTTTGAAAAACCATAATCATCGTTTATCAAGCCATTGAAATAATATGCGGAAAATTTTGTAGAATCTTTTATTGTGTTTACCTTGATACTAGGTGCCAAATCTGGAATGATGTTGATATTATATTTGACCAATTGGTTTGTGCGAAAAAATTTATTTTTTACTGCAATTTTGTAGTTGCATCCTAGTAAGAATAATTTTGATAATGAAAAGCCATCATTGTTTTTTTGAGCTGAAAGTTTTATTGTATCGTTGAATAATACGTGGAGAGAATCAATGTCTTTGGTGTTAAAATTCCATTTTATTTTTGATCCGCATGGAGCCGTTATGTCGCCTACATTATGGTAAACACGATTAGAGTCTTTGGTATATTCTGGTACCTCAACGGCAATAGAGAAATCTATAATAGTAGGAGCAGGGAGCACTTGAAGCAGGTATTTTCTTGAGCTGTAAGTTTCGGCCTGAAACCAGAATTCTAAAGGGTTGTTGATGTTTTTAAAAGAGTATTCAAATTTAGATTTTGAAATTTTGTTCATTTGAAAATTATTATTTCCAAACGCAATGGAAACATTTTCCGGAACATATTTTCCCCGAATCTCAAGTTTGATAAGGAAATCACTACCTTTTTGTACAGATAAAGTGTCGTTTAGTAGCATAAACTCAAAGGGTGTTGCAGGTTCAAAATATGTGTTGTGATTTATAATGCGTTTACTTCCTTCAGTAAGCACAGATGGCCAGAAAATAAATATCACTACAATACTCCCTGAAAGTGCTAGCAAATATTGTAAGTAGCGCACATTTTTTTTAAAATTAATAGCGGTATTAAAAGGTATTGGTTTGATTTCTGCAATTTTTTGGTTGATACTTGCAATGACTAAATCACGTGAAAAAATTTGCAATAGGTTATTATCAGCAAGCTCGAGTGTATTGTGTAACTTGTCTTGCAATTCGTTGAAATGTGTGGCAAGTATTGTGGCTGCTTGTTTGTGATTAATTACTTTTCCTATTCTAAAATATTGCAGAAGCGGAATTAAAATGAGTTTAATAAATGCGCTTGTAAAAAGTGCAAGAAAAGTATAAAAAACAGTTGTTCTAATTGATATTGAAAAGTGTCCAAAATATTCTGAAACTGCCGAAAAAAAAGAAAAGAGAGCACATATCAATATTAAAAGCAGCACGCCGCGTATAACTTGATTCTGATAGTATTTTTTAATAAAGCTATCGAGTTTTTGAATTAGTATATCATAGTTGTTGTTGCTCATTCTTTGATGGTGCAGTCCTCAATTAATATGTTAAATAATTCTGTCATCGAAATGCCCAGATATTTGGCTTGTTGTGGAATAATGCTTTCGCTTGTCATTCCCGGAACGGTGTTAATTTCAAGAAAAACAAGTCTGTTGCCGGATATAATATAATCAATTCGGCAGATTCCTTTGCACCCGAGAGCATTGTATATTGCGGATGATAAAATATTACAATTTTCTGTGAGCTCATCCGAGATTCGTGCAGGTGTGATTTCATTGGAATCGCCAAAATATTTAGCATTTACGTCAAAGTATTCGTTTTTTGGAACAATTTCGGTAATTGGGAAAATGATTTCTTTTTTTCTTGATTTGAAAACTCCTTGAGTGATTTCAGTGCCGGCAATAAATTCTTCAATAATGACCTCTGTATCTACTTCAAATGCTTTTTCAATAGCTTCTTTTAATTTGCCGGCTTCTTTTACTTTTGTAATTCCATAGCTAGAGCCACCGTTATTTGGTTTTACAAAGCAAGGTAGGCCAACTTTTTCCATTATTTTTTCATGCCTGATTGGGTCATTTCTTCTTATCATTACAGCTTTTGCGGTGTCAACATGAATGTCTTTCAGGTAAAGTTTACAGGCATATTTGTTAAAAGTAATAGCAGATGTGATCAGGTTTGAAGAAGAATATGGGATGCCCATTATGTCAAAATATCCTTGTAAAACACCGTTTTCGCCAGGCGTTCCATGAATTGCAATCAGCGCAAAATCGAACTGTATTTTTTGATTATTATAGTGAAAACTAAAATCATCTTTGTGAATTGAAATGCCTTGATATGGCTCTGTTGTAAGAGACCAGAAACTTCCTTTTACGTGAACTAAGAATGCATTATATTTTTCTGTATCTAAGATTGTAGCCACTTGTTGACCACTTTTTAGTGATATTTCATATTCTGAAGAGTCTCCACCGTAAAGGATTGCAATGTTTTTTTTCATTTGATGTACAGTTAAGTTTTTTGTTTTTTTTATATTTGAGCAAAGATATAGAAAAAACGTTAATCAGAAAGAGATTCGTATTGTTGCCATGAAATATTTTCCCTTTATTCTTGGTTTGATCAAGTAGTTTAAAGACAAAAATGTTAATTGGTTGTACTACATAGTGTCAGCAAGAAAACGCCAATAATTTCGTTAAACAACCCACAAGCTCGCTCATACTGTTACTATCAGTATGCCGAGTTTTGAAAACAGTCATTTACAAAAGTAAACTCCTTGATTTTCA
>JAVHQG010000369.1:0-8120 GCA_036171035.1 Bacteroidales bacterium | reverse complement strand
GAATTGTTAAAACAAAGACTTTAAGTATCTTCATAATTGTGTTTTATAAAAAAAGCAGACCTATAAGCCGGATTTTGTTCCTTTTTCCCGGAAAACCGGTAAAAGTTTCTATCATTTATCTCGTCTGTGCATCACTACACAAATCATGCTATCTACCCCCCGACAACGGACGAGCAATCCTTAACTGTCGGTATATTTGATATTGCAACCCATTAGATGTACGGCTGCTTATATTGCTACAAGCACCGGTAAGCTCTTACCTTGCCTTTTCACCCTTACCTGGCCATAAGCGAGGCGGTTATTTTCTGTTACACTAGCTATATCCTTTCGGATATCTTCCTGTTAGGAAAAATGGTGCTCTGTGTTGTCCGGACTTTCCTTCCCGCTGAAAGCGGAACGATAGACCAGTCTGCTTTTGTAAAATTAATAATAATATTTAATCACACAAAAAAAAGCTGTCTGAATAAACAGACAGCCTTTTTTTAATTTATTAGAAAAACTATTTTTTACTTAAGTAATGATCTGGAAATCACTATTTTTTGAATTTCCGAAGTGCCTTCATAAATCTGTGTAAGCTTTGCTTCGCGCATTAGCCTTTCAACATGATATTCTTTTACGTATCCATATCCACCATGAATCTGAACTGCTTCAGTTGTTACTTCCATTGCAATATCAGCACAATATTGTTTTGCCATTGCACTGGCTATACCGTATGGTAAATGTTGATCTTTCAGCCAAGCTGATTTTAAGCAAAGATTTCTGGCATTTTCAATTTTCACTGCCATATCTGCTAGCTTGAATGCAACTGATTGATGATTGAATATTTCAGTACCAAAAGCTTTTCTTTCTTTTGAATATTTTAAAGCTCTTTCAAAAGCTCCTGATGCAATTCCCAATGCCTGAGATGCAATTCCAATCCTTCCACCATCGAGTGTTTTCATGGCAAATGAAAAACCAAAGCCATCGTCACCAATACGGTTTTCTTTAGGAACTTTTACATCGGTAAACATTACTGAATGTGTGTCAGAACTTCTCATTCCCATTTTGTTCTCATGTGGACCTAATGTGATACCTGGTGTGTTTTTATCTACAATAATGGCATTGATCCCTTTGTGCTTTTTATCTGGGTGGGTTTGTGCCATTACGATATAGGTTGAAGCAGAATTAGCATTGGTTATCCAGTTTTTTGTTCCATTGATTAAATAATAATCACCTTTATCTTCTGCTGTAGTTCTTTGTGATGTTGCATCGGAACCGGCTTCTGGTTCTGAAAGGAGAAATGCTCCAATTTTTTCTCCACGAGCCAGAGGTTTTAAATATTTTTCTTTCTGGGCTTCTGTGCCATATGTTTCAATACCCCAGTTTACTAGTGAATTACACACAGACATTACAACGGCAGCAGAAGAATCGTGCTTTGAAATTTCTTCCATTGCCAGTACATACGATATGGTATCCATGCCTCCCCCATCATACTTTGGGCTTGTCATCATACCTAAAAAGCCAAGTTCGGCTAGTTTTTTCATTTGAGCTGCCGGAAAAATAGATTTTTCATCTCTTTCAATCACGTCAACGAGTAGTTCCCGTTCAGCAAAGTCTTTTGCTGCTTGCTGAATCATTTTTTGTTCTTCTGTAAATTCAAAGTTCATAATTTAGGATATTTATTATTAATAATTTATTTGATTGGATATTGAAACTAATGAGTTATAAAAATAGAAATAAATCTTAAATAGATGTTATAATTTTAAAAATAAATTCAGTGCATACTTGCATCACCTTATTTTCAACCTGTGTATGAGGGCTATGACCACAATTTTCAATATAAACAAGATTTACCGGTGCAGATACATTTTTCTGGATTGATTCAAGCTGATCGTAGGAACCATACTCGTCAAAACTTCCTTGAATAGCAAGCACCGGGGCAGTAATTAATTGTAACGATTTTTGAATATCCCACTTCAAAAATTCCGGTGAAAGCCATGCCTCAGTCCATCCTAGTACTAGTTCATCTGCATGGTATTGGTGATATTTTGCAAACATTTTACGAATGTTTTCATTATTGATATAGCTATCACGCATTGCCCGAATCCCATTTGCTGAAATATCTTCAATAAACACGTGTGCGGCTTCACTAATTACACAGAATAATCTTGAAGAATGTAATGTGGCATAAATTAATGCAATAGTAGCCCCATCACTGTGTCCAAATAGTATTAGCTTATTGTTTATTGAAAGATTTTGCAGTAGTGTTGGCAAAACCACAAATGCTTCGTTATGCAAAAAATCTATTTTTCTAGGCTCTGGCAATGCATCAGACAACCCATAACCGAAACGGTCGTAAACAAGACCGCACATATTTAACTCATCACATAATGTTTTTGGAAATTTTTTCCATTGTTTAATGCTTCCAAGTCCTTCATGCAAAAACACTACAACAGGATTATCTGGTGTAAGTAAATGCTTATTAATAAATTCATAATTTATATTATGCCCATTTACCCCGATGTACATTCTGCATTAAAAATTAGATTGTGAAATTTCATTTTTTACACTTAGGAATTCTTCCAAAATTTCGTTGATGATTTCTTCAACCGATTTAATTTCGCTGATCATGCCGGCTACTTGTCCTATTTCAAGTTCACCATTCTCAATATCACCTTCAAACATACCTGATTTTGCACGTCCTTTTCCTAGATAATCAGACAATTGTTCAACAGAGCTGCCTTCATTTTCGAGCCTATTAACTTCATAATAGAAATGATTTTTAATTAATCTTACCGGAGTAAGTTTTTTTAATGCAAGCATAGTGTCTCCATCATTGATTTCGATGATTTTATTTTTAAAATTTTCATGTGCCGATGATTCTTTTGTAGCTACAAAACGAGAACCTATCTGAACCCCTTCTGCTCCTAAAGCAAACGCTGCCAGCATGGCCCTGCCGGATGCAATTCCTCCTGCGGCTATCAAAGGCGTTGATATTTGTTGTTTCAACATTGGAATTAATACCATTGTTGTAGTTTCTTCTTTTCCATTGTGTCCTCCTGCTTCAAACCCTTCAGCAACAATTGCATCCACGCCCGCTTCTTCGCATTTTTTGGCTGCTTTTAAATTGGCTACAACGTGTGCCACTTTAATCCCGTGTTCTTTTAGATAAGGAGTCCATTTTACAGGGTTTCCTGCCGATGTAAACACGACTTTTACACCTTCATCAATAATAATTTTAAATACTTCATCTGTTTTTTGATAAAGCAATGGAATATTTACTCCAAAAGGTTTTGATGTAGCTGCCTTACACTTTCTGATATGTTCAACCAAAATTTCGGAGGTCATAGAACCTGACCCTATGAGACCAAGTCCACCGGCATTGCTAACGGCTGCCGCAAGTTTCCATCCGCTGCACCAGATCATACCTCCCTGTATAATTGGATATTTTATGTTGAAAAGATTTGTTATGCTATTCATCGTTAAATTATGATATTATAAAATTTATAAATTTGTAAAAATTATTCTTGATTTATAAATGATGTTGTTTGTATAATACTTTGTATTTACGCCATTGCTAATTACAAAAATCTGGATGTATTGATACAAGGCTGAATTAGCCCCGAATGAATGGCGTTGATAACGGTTTATCTGGTTAAACGCTTCTTTCAATTCCAGTCCACGGCGTTTGAGCTCTATTTGCACCAAAGGTAACCCGTTTATGAGCAAAGTAAAATCGTAGCGGTTTTTATATTTGCCATCTATTGTAACCTGATGCGTAGCCTGAAACTGGTTTTGGCACCAATGCTCGGTTTGTATAAACTCAAAATACAGGTCGGCTCCGTTATCTCTTATAATGTGCTGTTTTTCCCTGAGTGTTTTTGTTTTTTCAAATACAGAACCTTTACTAAGAATATTAAGGACTTTATCAAATTTCGGTGCTGAAAACGAAATGTTGTTTTGTTTCTCTAACTGGTTTTTCAGATTGGCAATTAATTTTTTTTTGTTATCAATTTTCACAATAGAATAACCTAATGCCATTAATTGTTGCACTAACTGGTTTTCTAATATTGCCTCAGGTTGTGTATTTGTCATTATTAATAAAATTTATCTGTATTCCATTTTTTTGGATTGTTTGCAATGTAATTCTGAATGCGTTCAAACGATTCGGCATTGCGAATAATATGGTCGTGAAAACGGGATTGCCATTCAAAATAGGCATGGATGAATCGTGCATTTTTTGTAACCGACGATTTAAAACCACGGATTATGGACGCCAAATTTTTGGATTGCGGACCAAATTTATTGGCGGTTTTGTTGGTTTCATCCGTAGGGATGCAATGCATTGCGTACCTAATTTAGTTATTGAGAGGACGAAGTGCAACCTTCGAACTTTTTCATCACTACCACATCCCCATCAAATTCCGCATAAGTATAATTATAAAGCCAATCGCCCAAATTAATAAATTGGCTATTGTCTTTCAATTGCAGTGAAATTGGTACGTGCCGATGTCCAAATATAAAAAAATCGAAGTGTTCTTTTTTTAAAACCAATTTAGCATAGCGAATCAGCCACTCTTTTTCTTCGCCCATAAATGTGGGATATGCCTGATGCTCACGAGTATATTGAGACCAAGCCTGCGCTATTCCAATACCAAAATTCGGATGCAAGCGGGCATACATCCACTGAAAAAAAGGATTATGAAAAACCCATTTCAGCACTTTGTAATTTCTGTCAAACGGACCAAGTCCGTCACCATGAGCAATAAAAAAACGTTTGCCATTCCATTCCCGTTCAATTGGTCTGCGAATAACCGTTACACCTGTTTCAGCAGCCAGATAATCAAACACCCACATATCGTGGTTACCGGTAAAAAAATAAATAGGAATGCCTGCATCACATATTTCAGATAATTTACCAAGCAAACGAGTAAATCCACGCGGAACAGCCTTTTTGTATTCGAACCAAAAATCAAAAATATCACCAAGCAGATATATTTCCTCCGCATCGTTTTTAATTTGATCAAGCCACTTCACAAAAAGCTTCTCACGCTCAATGCTCGTCTTATCAGCAGATAAACCTAGATGCAGATCAGAAGCAAAATATATTTTCTTACCTAATTCCATTAATTGTATTTGCTGTAAAAATAAGAAAAAACACCTAAATTAAACTATCAAATTTTATTAATCTGTGACCAAAGATTATATTTTTATGACCAAATGCTAAAATTAATTGACGTAAATCAAAATTATTTATGCAAATTAATATTCATTCATTTTGTAATTCAAGATTATTGTTTCTATTTTAGCCAACAGAAAAAACGTTACATATTTGTAAAAGATGAATGAACTAAAAAAATCGCTGAATGATTCGGCTGTAATGCGTTGGGGAGTATTGCTCTTAATCAGTATTACCATGGGAATAAGTTATTATTTCTATGATGCACTTTCAGCAATAAAATCGGTGATGCAAACAGAACTTAATTTAAGTTCAACTGATTACGGTTTAATTGTATCGTTTTATTCTTTTCCCAACACTTTTCTGCTTATGGCAGTGCTAGGCGGGATTATTCTTGACCGCTGGGGCATCAGAAAAACAGGGATTATGTTTGTAACCTTGATGACCTTTGGCTCTTTTCTTACGGCTTATGGTGCATGCGATTATTATAGAAACGGCGGAATTGGTCATGGTTTAATGACAAAATTTCTTACAGGCTACTCTCCTGAATTAAAAATGATGATGCTTGGCAGATTGTTCTTCGGACTAGGCGCAGAAACCTTTTATGTTGTAGTTAGCAAAGGTATTGTAAAATGGTTTAAGGGAAAAGAATTGGCTCTTGCTTTTGGAATTAATCTTGCCCTTGCAAGAGCAGGCACCGCACTTGCATTAATTTATTCGCCTATTCTTGTAGGTGAAAATGTTAACGGGCATTATTCATCATGGACAAATGCCACATGGCTTGGTGCAATCCTAATGGCGATAGGGTTCATAGCATTTTTGTTCTACATGTTTTTTGATTTAAAATTTGATAGACATTCCTCTGAAAAAATAGTTGCAGGTGACGATGAAAAATTTGTAATTTCAGATGTATTTGCACTCTTTAAAAACAAATCATTTTTATATATAACAATATTATGTGTACTGTTTTATTCCGCCGTTTTTCCTTTTCTAACATACACGCCCGATTTGCTTCACAATAAGTTTGGAATGGATTTACAGCTCAGTGGTAAAATAGCTTCAATTCTTCCATTTGGCACAGTACTTTTTACACCCATTTTTGGTTGGTTTGTTGATAAGAAGGGGAAAAGTGCTTCATTAATGATCTATGGTTCCATCTTATTGATTTTGGTGCATCTCACATTATCACTAACTACACTATATCCATATATTCCGATTTTTGTTCTTGGAATTGCTTTCTCTCTAGTACCTGCTGCAATGTGGCCTGCTGTTTCGAAAATTGTTGCTGAAAAAAGACTTGGTACAGCATATGGCTTAATGTTCTCTATTCAAAATCTTGGGTTATTTGCCTTCCCTATTCTTGCAGGAAAAGTGCTTGATATAACCAATAAAGGGATTACACCTGAAATGGTTGAAAAAGGTGCAGAGCTTGATTACACAGTAACCGTACTCGTGTTTGCAGCAACAGGTTTTCTTGGATTAGTCTTTGCATTCCTGCTGAAAAAAGAAGATAAAGTTTCAGGTTATGGACTTGAATTGCCCAATAAAAGAGATTAATCTGCTTATTTTCTATAAATAATCTGATTCCTATCCGGACCAACAGACACAATTGATACAGGGACTTCCGTTTCTTTCTCAATGTAGTCAATGTAGTCTTTAAATGCCTGTGGAAATTGATCTTCTGATTTAAATTGTGTAAGATTGGTCATCCATCCCTTAAATTCCTTATAAATTGGTACTAACTTGTCATTTTCGCTGTAGGGAAGATAATCAATTGTTTCATGCCCACGATTGTAAGCAACTGCAACTTTAATAGTGCTGAAGGTATCCATCACATCAGGCTTGGTCATAATAAGCTTTGTAACCCCATTCAGCATAATTGCATATTTCAGTGCCGGCAAATCTAGCCATCCGCATCGGCGAGAACGTCCGGTAGTAGATCCGAACTCGTTGCCAAATTTTTGGAGGTTTTGACCTATTTCGTCAAACAATTCAGTGGGAAATGGTCCACTCCCAACCCTAGTGCAATATGCTTTGAAGATGCCCATCACTTCACCAATCCTATTTGGAGCAATTCCAAGCCCTGTACATGCACCTGCACATATTGTATTCGATGATGTAACAAATGGATAGGTTCCAAAATCAATATCTAACATGGTTCCTTGTGCACCCTCAGCCAGAATATTTTTATTCTGTTTCAAATAATTATTTATCACATGCTCTGCCTCAATTAGTTGAAATTCTTTCAGACATTCAACACCCAAAAACCATTCAGGCTCATTAGCCGATAAATCATAATCATAATGATATTGAGAAATAATAACTTTATGCTTTTCAACCAGCATATGATATTTTTCGATAAAATTCGGAGCAAGAATATCGCCTACTCTCAACCCATTTCTACCTGTTTTATCCATGTATGTAGGTCCAATTCCCTTCAGTGTTGATCCAATTTTAGAAGCCCCTTTAAAAGCCTCCGATGCAGCATCGAGAATCCGGTGTGTAGGCAAGATAAGGTGTGCTCGTTTAGAAATAAATAGCTGTTGTTTTAAGTCTAAACCCATTGCACGCAATGAATCAATTTCTTTTTTAAAAATCACAGGGTCAATTACAACACCATTTCCAATGATATTTACTGAACCTGTACGAAAAATGCCTGAAGGAATGGTATGCAAGACATGCCTGATATTATTAAACTCCAAAGAATGTCCGGCATTAGGACCGCCCTGAAAACGAGCAACAACGTCATATTTAGGCGTTAATACATCAACTATTTTCCCTTTTCCTTCGTCGCCCCACTGGAGGCCCAATAATACATCTGCTTTTGTCATTCTATAATTTAATTTTTAATTTATTTTTGTCTCTTTTTTTGATACAAAGACGCTTTGTCTCGACTTCTCGACTTTATATTTAGTTCTTGTAAGAAAACTCAGTGTCAGATAAGAAAATGTCAAGAATGAGG
>JAVHQG010000368.1:6470-8172 GCA_036171035.1 Bacteroidales bacterium | reverse complement strand
TAATTTTACTCTCCACATAGAATTCAAAATAATATTTATCAAAAAAAAACGCACATAAAGGTGAGTTACAAATTAAAATTAGGCATATTCCCACATTTGCTAAAAAATCCGTACCTTACAAAAAATCTCACCAATATTATTTTGCTTTTAGGGTGGCATAATTGATTTTTAAATCATCTGTTTTTGCAGAATCTTACAATTGTAGTGATATAGAACAATTTGAATGTGTGAATTATGTAACTTTTATAAAATGTTATGTAATACTTTTGGTCGTAATGCTTCCTACCTTTGCTCGTATCTATTTAAAACGAAGTAATTTGAAATTACATATTAAATACATGGTAAGTAACCGCTGCAAAATGGCGGTAAAGGAAGAGTTGAAGAAACTCGGATTGCATTTTATTGTTGTTGACTTAGGTGAAGTTGAAATTATGGAAACCCTCACTCCAGAGCAGAGAGAACAGGTTAAAGTTGCATTGCACAACTACGGCCTAGAATTAATGGACGATAAAAAAGCTGTGCTGATTGAAAGAATTAAAAATACAATAATTGAAATGGTTCATCATTCAGATGAAATAATAAAAGTAAATTTTTCTGATTATTTAAGTGAAAAATTAAGTCACGATTATACATATCTGGCAAATTTATTTTCAGAAGTACAGGGAACTACAATCGAGCAATTCACCATTTCTCATAAAATTGAAAGAATAAAAGAACTGATAATTTATGGTGAATTAAATATTACAGAAATTGCATGGAAGATGAACTATAGTAGTGTAGCGCATTTATCCAATCAGTTTAAGAAAATGACAGGCCTTTCGCCTTCTCATTTTAAACAGTTGAGAGATAAAAGGCGTAGCCCGATTGAAGAAATTGGGAATATAGTTAGTATAAAATAAAAATAATAGAAAAAAGGAATAGGGTATATGGAAATAATAAAAAGAGATATAGTAATTGGAATAAAATACAATATGTATTTTACACCTTTATCTCTCTGTACAAAAATATCAATTATGAATCAAACTTTCCTTGACACTGTATCAAAATGGATGAAAAAAACAGTCCGATAAAAATTTTATTGGTAGATGACCGGGAAGAAAATTTGTTTGCGTTAGAAGTAATTCTTTCTAATAAAAAATATTTATGTGTGAGAGCAAGTTCTGGCAAGGAAGCATTAGAAATTCTTCATCGTGAACAAGATTTTGCAGTCATATTAATGGATGTGCAAATGCCTAAGATGGATGGATTTAAAGCAATAGAATTAATTCATAAAATCGAAAACCTTAAACATGTTTCGATTATTTTTTTAACTGCCAGTATGGATTCTTCTGATCAAATTTTAAAAGGGTATCAGGCAGGTGCAGTTGATTACATGATTAAACCGCTTTCTCCGGAAGTGTTAAAAGCTAAAGTAGCTGTTTTTGTAAATCTGTATAAAAATACGAATGAATTATTAATTCAAAACATAGAGAAAGGAAAACGGGCATCAGAATTAATTATTGCAAACAATGAACTTGACTATCAAAACGAAGAGAAAGGAAAACGGGCATCAGAGTTAATTGTTGCCAATAAAGAACTTGCTTTTCAAAATATTGAAAAAGAAAAACGAGCAGCCGAATTAATCATAGCCAATAAAGAACTTACCTATCAAAATATTGAAAAAGAAAAACGAGCAGCCGAATTAATCATAGCCAATAAAGAA
>JAVHQG010000368.1:0-6370 GCA_036171035.1 Bacteroidales bacterium | reverse complement strand
ATATTGAAAAAGAAAAACGAGCAGCCGAATTAATCATAGCCAATAAAGAACTTACTTTTCAAAATAAAGAAAAAGAAAAGCGTGCAGAAGAATTAGTTATTGCCGATAAAGAATTAGACTATCAAAGTGAAGAAAAGGGAAAACGTGCAGAGGAATTAATCATAGCAAATAAAGAATTGGTATTTCAAAACGAAGAAAAAGAAAAACGAGCACAAGAATTAATCATAGCAAATAAAGAACTTATTTTTCAAAATGAGGAGAAAGAAAAACGTGCAAAGGAATTAATTATTGCTGATAAAGAAATTATTTTTCAAATCAAAGAAAATGAAAAACGCGAGATTGTGAATATTGAACTTGAAGCATACAGTAATTCACTAAAGTTAGCTTCTCAATACGCCAGAAGCTTAATTGAAGCCAGTCATGATCCATTAGTTACTATAAATGCAGAGGGTAAAATAATGGATATGAATGAAGCATTTGCAAATATTATAGATAGCAAGCGCGAAACGCTTAAAGATACTGATTTCTTTGACTATTTTACAGACTCTCAAAAAGCCCGTGAAGTTTATCAGGAAGTATTTGCAAAAGGTTTTGTGGCAGATTATCCGCTAACTATTATGGATGGTAAATTAACAGACGTATTATTTAACGGTTCTGTTTATAAAGATGATAAGGGGAATGTATTGGGAGTAGTGATTGTTGCAAGAGATATTACTGAACAAAAAAGAATAGAAAAAGAATTAACAGAAGCAAAAGTATTTGCAGAACTGGCAACTGAAATTGCTGAAGAAGCAAAAATTAAAGCAGAAAGCGCCACACGAATTGCTGAAGATGCTGTGAAAGCAAAACAACAATTTTTATCAAACATGAGTCACGAAATCCGAACACCAATGAATGCAATTATCGGATTTACAAAAGTGGTATTGAAAACAAGCTTAACAGATAAGCAAAAAGAATATTTATCAGCAATAAAAATCAGCGGTGATGCATTAATCGTACTCATTAATGATATTCTGGATTTAGCAAAAGTTGATGCAGGAAAAATGACATTTGAGCAAACTCCATTTAAAATGGCATTATCTATTTCTGCCATGCTTCATCTATTTGAAACAAAAATCCAGGAAAAAAATTTAGAACTGGTTAAAGAATATGATAATAGAATTCCTGATGTGCTAATCGGTGATTCAGTGCGTTTGCACCAGATTATTTTAAATCTTGTAAGTAATGCTGTGAAGTTTACATCAAAAGGAAAAATTACAGTTAGTGTTCGTTTGCTAAAAGAAGATAATGAGAAAGCAACTATTGAATTTGCAGTTTCAGATACAGGAATTGGAATTGCAGAAGATAAAATAGCGAATATTTTTGAAAATTTTCAGCAGGCTTCCAGTAAAACATCTAGAGTTTATGGAGGAACAGGGCTTGGTCTTGCTATTGTGAAACAATTAGTAGAGCCTCAGGGAGGAACCATTCTTGTTAAAAGTAAAATTGATGAAGGATCTACGTTTAGCTTTATTTTAAGTTTCCTGAAAACAAATGAAAAAGCTGAAGATGATTTCGAAATGGAAACAGAAACAGAAATTAAGAATATAAAAGTTTTGGTTGCAGAAGATATGGCGCTCAATCAATTGTTAATGAAAACACTTTTGGACGATTTCGGATTTGGACGTGATATTGCTGCAAATGGAAAAATTGCTATTGAAAAGTTACAAACTCATCCTTATGATATTATTTTAATGGATTTACAAATGCCAGAAATGAATGGGTTTGAAGCCACAGAATACATTCGGAATATAATGAAATCAGATATCCCTATCATTGCGTTAACTGCTGATGTTACCACGGTTGATCTGGTAAAATGTAAAGCAGTGGGAATGAATGATTACATTGCAAAACCTGTTGATGAAAGAATATTATACAGTAAAATTGTCGGGCTGGTAAAAAGACCATCACTACCTAAAAATTTTAAAGAACAGGAAAATGAAGTTGATCTTGTAAAGAAGGTACGTTGTATTGACCTTGCGTATTTAATTCACCGCACAAAATCCAATCCGGAATTAATGATGGAAATGATTGCTCTGTATCTAGAGCAAACACCCCCTTTAGTTTACGCGATGAAACAAAGCTTGCAGGATAAAGACTGGCAATCATTGTATGTTGCGGTTCATAAAATAATTCCTTCCTTTATGATAATGGGTATTAGTAAAGATTTTGAAAATATGGCAAAAAAAGTTCAGGAGTATGCAAGCACCCAGTTGCAGACAGATGGAATACCGGAATTAGTTTATAAGTTAGAAAGTATATGTGCACAGGCATGTATAGAATTAAAAGAAGAATTTAATGCTATTAAAAACACAAAGTAATGAAGAATGAAAAAATAAAACTTTTTCTGGTTGATGATGATTCAATGTTTTTAAAGCTATTGGAAATAGAATTCCTTTATCATGCTGATTTTGCAGTTGAAACATTTGCAACCGGTGAACTCTGTATAGCAGATTTATCAAGCACTCCGGATGTCATAATCTTAGATTATCATCTCGATGGTATTAATAAAACTGCTATGAATGGAATTGAAACCTTAGATAAAATAAAAGCTTTTAATCCTGAAATTCCTGTTGTAATGCTTTCTTCTCAAGACAAAATTGATGTTGCTATAAATTGCATGCATCACAAAGCTTTTGATTATGTTGTGAAAAGCGAAACTGCTTTTATGCGCCTGCAAAATATCATCACTTCCATTTTCAATTTGAAAAAAATTGAAAAAGAATTAAAATGGTATATGGAGAGAATGTAGTTAAAACGGTTGACAGACGACTTGATGACAGATCTCTGAATACTAATTACTGTTTTCCGATTACTACTTTTTTATTGTGTGAATGATGTAATCTTTTTATGAAATTTTGCAATACTTTTTGTATTAAGAACCCTTAATTTTGTATTAGTAAAAAAACTTATTCATAATTTAAAATTAAAGAAAATGGATATAATAGAAAAACACCAAAAAGCCGCTCAGCATTTTGAAGAAGCTGCAAAAAATCATTACGAAGCTGCAAGATATTACGAAGCAGGAGACCATAACAAAGCCTACCACAGTACACTTAAAGCTTTTGGCCATTGCACGCTTGCAGGAGATGCTCAAAAAGAAAATTTAAATGAATATGAAGCGATGAAATAGAAAACAGTCAATAGTAAAATCATTTTCATCCTTACACTTTAAAAAGCACTTTCATTTTATAATGAAGGTGTTTTTTTTATTTCAGGAAGTCTAAGTTATGTAATTTACATTTAACTTAATATTAGTTCTGATTTTTAAAAATTGTCCGACAAATAAGTGTGAATGATGTAATCATGTTTTGTAATTATGTAATACATTATAATACGATTAGCCTCAACTTTGATTTGTATTTATTCATCCTTATATTAAAATAAATTAAAATAAAATGAAAGCTCTAAAATTAATTATTGTCGGAATTCTATTTTTTCTTGTTAGTTCATCGCATGCACAGGTTTCTGTAAGCGTGAATTTTGGTTCTCCTCCATTGTGGGGTCCTGTCGGGTATACAGACGTAAGTTATTATTATCTGCCTGACGTAGAAGCTTATTTTGATATTCGGGCGAATATGTTTATTTATTTAGACGGTGGAGCGTGGATTCACAGATCTTATCTACCATCACGATACAGCAATTATGATTTATATGGAGGCTATAAAGTTGTAATGAATGATTATCACGGAAATACTCCATATATTTTTTTCAATAAGCATAAAAAACAATATGCAAAAGGGTACGTTAACAAATCTCAAAAAACTTTTGGGTGCAAACCTGGCAAAGGAAATGCTGATAGTAAAATGCATTATAAAGGTCAATCTGATAAAAAGGAATATCAGGGGAACGAAAAATCTAAGGGATATAGGAAAAAGGGGAGTAAAGGGAAAAATAAGTAATTATTTTATGCATCAACATACATCATCCTTGATAATGTGTGAATGATATAATTTTGTTCTGCTATCACAAGTCAGAAAAATAGAACATAAAAATTATTTTTTCCGGATTTTATTCAATCAAATCATCACTAAAAAATAAATATCATGATAACAGCAAAAAAGTTAGGTCTTTGGATGGATCATTCAAGCGCTCATGTAATAGAATTTATAAATGGTCTTATTGAAATAAAAACTATTTTTTCAAAATTTACACATGATGAAAAAGAGCTTAGCTTGAAGAATGGTGAAAGTCAGATGCACAATAAGGAACAGCACCAGCAGGCAGAATATTACAAAAAATTATGTGAGGTTATTAAAAATTATGAAGAGGTAATTCTTTTTGGTCCTACAGATGCAAAAGATGAACTATATAATATTATAAAGGAAGATCATCTTTTTGCAAAAATCAAAATTGAAATGAAGCAAACAGATAAAATGACGGCTTTTCAACAACATGCTTTTGTTAAAGAATATTTTTCCAAAAATAAATAAATTTCCGGTTACAGCAATTTTAAAAAAATATAATTAAATGACAAAATTAAAATATTCAGAAAAAAATGAAGGGAAAAATAAAAGCAAGCAATCTGCTGATTTTACTGACCCCGAAATCGATACTGATAAAACAGGTCCTGATAAAGATGCTGATAAAACAGTGAAAAAAAATCATTCTGAAAAATCAAAATTAGAAATTGATCCGGATTCTACCGGAATTGATACGGAAGCAGATAAAACAAAAAAGGAAGATTTTCCTGATCAACCTAAGAAGAAAAAGTAAAATCTTTTAAAAAAATATAATACCGATTTGCAGTACGTAATAGTCAAAAATGTTATAGACTAAACATATTGTAGATCGGTATTAGCGATTCTAAATTACAAAGTAGCTATTAACCTATTTTGTAATAAGAATTAGTATAATGTGTGAAAGATGTAATGCTTTTCTAAAGTTGTGTAACAAGTATGTTCTTAAAGGCATATATCTTTGCAATGTGAACAATAATTCACAGCAAAATGATTAAAAAATTACAACTTTTTATAATTGTCATTGCCCTGATAACTTTCCCAAAATTAAATTTTGGACAAGCTCCTGATTTAGGAGTAGCCTCCAGTTTTGCATTATTTACTGCAGACGGAGCATTTGATAATGTTGGTGATGCAACTTATGTAACAGGCGATGTTGGTACTAATGGAGGAGCATTCAATGCATTTCCTCAGGGAACATTAATTGGGCAAAAACATGTGGTAGATGCTACTTCATTACAAGTTGCAACTGATGTGGCTAATGCATATAGCCAGTTGGACGGAATTGCTTGCAATGCTGTATTAGGAATTGAATTAGGAAATCAAACTCTTACACCAAACGTTTACTGCACCGGAGCTGCTTCAACATTAAATGGAAATTTAACTTTAGATGGGCAAGGGGATCCTAATGCATTATTTATTTTCAAGATAGGTGGTGCATTATCCGTAAGCACTTTATCAAACGTTATTCTTACTAATTCAGCCTTCTTGAACAATGTGTATTGGCAAATAAGTGGACAATTCAATTTAGGAGTTAGTTCTGTTTTTAGGGGAACAATAATTGGTGCAGGAGCTATTATTCTATTGGATGGCTCTTCTCTTGAAGGTAGAGGACTGTCAACTGCGGGAGCTATTTCATTATATAATAATTTGGTTGACATAGGATCAACTCCATTGCCTATTGAATTACTGAGTTTCATTGCGATTCCGGTTGGTGCGAATATTCAACTTAATTGGTCTACTGCAAGCGAAACCAACAACGATTATTTTACTATACAGCGATCAATGGACGGAATTTATTTTGAAGAATTATTACGGATTCAAGGTGCAGGAAACAGCAATGCATTGCTGTTATATTCGGTTATTGATTACAATCCTTTTGATGATATTTCATATTACAGACTTATGCAAACAGACTACGACGGAAAGTTTGTTTATTCAAATTTAGTAGCGGTTGATTTTAAAAATTTACTAGACTTTAACATTTATCCAAACCCATTTAGTGCATCAACGACTATTACAATAAATGATGCTTCACAAATCAATAACTACGATTTGAAAATATATAATGATTTAGGTGCAGAGGTTGTGAATACAACCATCACAAATCAAAAAACCAATCTTGAAACAAACAATCTTCCTTCAGGAATTTATTTCTACAATCTTGTCCAGAGCGCAGTTGAAGGAACAATTAGAATTTATGAAATAATTAAATCAGGCAAACTTATATCACAACATTAAATCACATACTTTAAAAAGTACTTTTTCTGAATACAAAGTATAATAGTTAGGGGAAATAAAATAAATAATATTCAGCGCGGAGTTTATCCTGACGGAGGAAGGGCAGTCCCATTTTAAAATCAAAAAATTAA
>JAVHQG010000367.1:0-8196 GCA_036171035.1 Bacteroidales bacterium | reverse complement strand
CACATGGAGAACATTCTGTTGAAAAAAAATCAACAACAACAATCCCTTTCTGAAGGATTACTTCTTTTTCAAATTCTACAGACGAAATTTGTTTCATATTATAATAAATTTATGATTTACAATTAGCGGACATTGAGCGTTGGGTGCTGAGTGCATTTTCAAAGCAAACCAAAATGTACAACTTTAGCGTTCTCTATTGACTTTCAGATTGTGTGCTAATTTGTTGCGTAGTATAGACCAAATCCAAGTTCCAGAAGTTCTTTTACAGGTCTGCAATCTGATGATAGAATTTTGCCTGTATTATTTTTTGCAATAGAGCCACAGCCTCCACCGCAAGCAAGCTGTAAACTACAACCTTTACATTCCGGAATTGATGTAACATCACGTTCTTCCCATTCTGCTATTAGTTGTTCATGTTTCGATTTTTCAGGGTAGAATGTACCCAATTCCTCTCCGGCTTTTCCAACAGTTGCGGTGCATGAATATATTTTTCCTGTGTAATCAAATGCCCATTCTGTCTTACATGCAGGGCAAGAATCGAACAGAGGATCTGGCATATCTTCCTGTTCAAAAATAAATTTTGATATTGAAAATGCAGGTTTATGAAATTCTAATATTTGTGGGTATCGTTTTACTAATTTATAAATTTCTTCATAAAGGCTAACTCGTGTAAAAAGCCTTTCTCTGCTTTCCTGGCAGTGATGCAATTCATAATTTCTACCAATTTGTGTTTTAAAAAGTGGCGATTTTGTCCATCCTTTATTAATTGAGAAATCAGCCAATTCAGGTAATCCATTAATATTTTGTTTATCTGCAACAAACCGCAAATTCACTGAAAAGTTATTTGCTAAGCACGCATCTATTCCTTCAACTATTTTTTCAAAGGTATCTGCTTTATTCTTTAAATATCTTCGCATGTTATGCAATTCGGCTGTACCATCTAATGTAACTTGTATCTCACGAATGTTGGCAGTTTTGAGTACCTCAATATATTCTGAAAGGGTATAGCCATTTGTAACTATTGCAATATCAATGTTTCGTTTTTTTGCTTCTGAAAGCAGCGATTTGATATTTGCTTTTTGCTTTTCTCCTGGCAACAACGGCTCTCCTCCAAAAATTGTAATGTATTTTTTTCTATTTGCAAATTCAATATCCACATAATCATAAAATGCACTTATTATTTCTGAATTTAATGGATTCCTCTCGTTATAATATTGATTTTGATAGCAATAAGAACAACTAAAATTACATGAATAATTAGGCACAAAAAAAATCTGCACCTCGTCATCATTTCTATTGTCAAGAAAATTCAAATATTTTTCTTTATACAATTTTTTTTCATCATCTTGATTAACAATATAGCCCCTATCAGTCATTTCAATTAAATCAGTATAAATGCCGCCTAATATCTCTTTAGCTTTTTCAGGCTCAAGAATATCGGCACTACCAGACAATAGATTAAGAATAAAATAATTCTCTGAATCTTTTATTTTTGATACAATATTATAATGAGAGAAATTCATAGATGGGTTTGAAGTTAATTTAATACTTCAAACTAAATTTTAGTCGTGACAACCTGCCACTGTTTTAGAAATTTTTGCACAGCATTGTGCTGTTTTCGTTTCTTTTTTAACTTCTTTTTTCTTAATAATAGATTTCATATAAATTTACTTTTTGGTTAATAATATTTCTTTTATCATTTTACTTAATTCGCTTTTCTCTATGTATCCATTCGACATAGACGGTTTACCGGACATCGGGCAAAAAAGCAATGCAGGAATACTGTTGATATTAAATAGTTGAGCTAGGTCTTTTTCTTTATCAATATTCACTTTGTATATTGTAATTTTATCCTTATATTCTTCTGAAAGTTCACCCAAAATCGGAGACAACATCTTACATGGTCCACACCAATCAGCATAGAAATCAACAATACATGGCTTCGTTCCCGAATAAATCCATTCTTTATTTTTCTCAAAATCAAAGATTTTTTCCTTGAATTGTTCTGTTGTAATATATTCAAAAGATTTTAATGCTGAAAGATTGCTCATTTCTGCCACATTATCTCCACTACTGCTATTCGTACACTCAGAAAAAACAAAAAGCAATAAAATAAATACGACTAAAAATATACTATTTAATTTCATATATAGTTTGTTTTTTTAATAAAACAATCGTTTTTTCAATTGGGTTTAACAGCAACAGAAGCTTTTTGTTTTTGTCCCGGAAACAGTGAAACTACATACTTCAATTTTTCCTTTTTTATACGGGCTGCTTTCTTCCACTAGATTAAACTCACGAAATCCGGCTTTTAATAAATGTGTGATATAATCATCTTTTGTAACAGCACCTGCCCAACATTCTGCTACAGCCACCGGATCATTTCTAAATTCATCCGGAACTTCTTGCGTTGCATATATATCGCTAATCACAAAGTGCCCACCATATTTCAGCACTCTATATATTTCTTGCCATACAACCAATTTATCAATTGCATGATTAATTGTACAGTTTGAAATCACTAAATCTACTTTTTCACTTTCAATAGGAATATTTTCCAATACAGCTCTCGCAAATTTAACATTTTTTACATTAAATTTTTGTGCATTACTTTCTGCCTTTGCAATCATTCCCTCTGAAGCATCAATGCCATACACAAAACCTGTTTCACCAACTATTTCTGCCAGACGTAAAACATCCGTACCTCTGCCGCTTCCGAGATCAATGCAGATTTCTCCAGGTTTGGGTTTCGCCAAATCTATTGCACCTCCACATGACAAACAACAATTACTTTCCGAAAGACCAGTGTATCTTTTATCAATTTCCTTTATAGTTTCCATAATTAAAATTTTAAAAACATATGCAAACATATGTATATTTTAATATATAATCAAATTAAATTAAATTAAAATTAAAAAGCTGCTAAATATCACATAAAAATGGATTATCAAATAAATCAAAATTATAAATATTACTTTTGTGAAAAACCGCAAATTATGATAGATACTCATACACATATTTATTTGCCCGAATTTGACGACGACAGAGAAACAATGATTATGCGTGCAAAAGATGCAGGTGTTACTAAATTGTTTTTACCAAACATTGATAGTTCGTCTATTGCACCAATGATGAACATTTGCAAAAAAAATCCAGAATTCTGCTATGCAATGATAGGGTTACACCCTAGTTCTGTTAAAGAAAATTATCTTAATGAAATGGATATAATAAAAACATGGCTAACCAAAGAAAAATTTTGTGCAATAGGTGAAATAGGAATAGATTTATACAGAGATAAAACTTTTTTTACGCAACAGAAAGTAGCATTTGTAAATCAAATAGAGCTCGCTATACAATATAAATTGCCAATAATTATTCATGCACGAAATGCATTTGATGAAATTTTTAAAATACTTGATTGTTTTAAAGAACTTCCAAATGGAATTTTTCATTGTTTTTCCGGCAACACTCAACAAGCAAAAAAGGCTATCGATATGGGATTTTTACTCGGAATTGGTGGAGTTGTAACCTTTACCAACTCTGGATTACAACAAGTTCTGCAAGACATTGGAATAACCCATTTAGTTCTTGAAACTGATGCTCCATTTCTAGCACCTGTCCCATTTCGTGGAAAACGAAATGAGCCTGCTTATTTAAAAAACATTGTTAATAAAATTGCTGAAAGTCTTGAAATACCTACACAAGAAGTAATTGAGAAAACAACCAAAAATGCGGAAAAAATATTTATTTTGTCTGCTAACTAATATAGTATTTAATTTCCAAAAAGCCGTTCAATGTGTACCAAATAAAGATCATAAAAATTTAATTATCCATTTTTACAGTTGACTTAAACGTTTTCAAGAACTCATCATATTTTTGGCTTTTAAATTTATCTGTGGCCAAAAAATTTAATGCAGGCTCTAGTGTCGAAGGAAGCATGTATCCCTGAATTTTATCTACCATTTGAAACTGCTCGCTCATGATAAGAATTGTGGGATAAAACAGCTGCTTGTTGAGCATGGTAATCACCACCTGGTGCGGATAATTGGGAGCCAATTTTTCGTTAACAAAAACTTGATCAAACACCTTTATTGTATCTGTAGATTCTGCCACAAGATTTACAGGATAATAATGTTCATTCAAATACTTTGCAATTTCAGGATTATTAAATGTGGTTTTCATCATTACCTTGCTGCAATTATTCCACTTTGAGGTAATGTTAAATAATATTTTACGAGGATTTTTCTTTGACAACTCAACTGCTTCAGAAAAAGAATACCATTTTACCAAATCATCCGGGATTACTGTATCTTTTGAAAATGCAAGCTTGAAATTTTTCTTGAATTCATCAAACGGTGCGTATTTATTAACTTTTTCAGCAAAGAAAACAAGAATAGGTTCAATATCAACTGGTGACATATATCCCGGAACTGGCGAAATATTTCCACTATCATCAATATAACCAATCGTTGGGTAAGAAAGCTGCCCACGTAAAAGTTCAATAGCAAGACTGTGAGTTGGTCGCTGACCTGTTCCGGTATTAGCATATTTTTTCCCCTTATAGGTAATGGTATCCTTTGTTTCTGCATTAAACCTTACAGGATAAAAAAATGTGTTGATATATTCAGCAATGGCTGGACTTGAAAATGTATTTTTCATCATCACTTTACACCAACCGCACCAGTCTGTATAAAAATCAATCATAATTGGACGTGGATTATCCTTTACAAGCTTTTCTGCCTCTTCAATTGTAAGCCATTTAACAAGACCAAGATTTTCTGATTCTTTAGTTTCCCCGGCATTTTGGGCAAAACTAAATACAGAATATAAAATCACGAGTGTAGTTATCAGTGCTTTCATAAAATATGTTTTAATAATTAAAACAAACTTAAAAATAATATACTATTTCGATAAAATCAGATAAAATTTTCTATATAAAACGTACCTATTTTCACAAAAATAAAAACTCTAATAAAAAGCTACTTTAGATAATATCTTTGCCTTAATGCCTCAAATAAAACAATGGCACAACTAACCGAAACATTAAGAGAGTCAATTTCGCCATTCATAGGAATTATTATTTGCTCATCTGAAGCAGAAACCCAAATATCCGTTAAACCAAAAGCCTCTGATCCAAGAACAATTGCTATTGGCTCACATAAATTTATTTCAAAATATGGTTTCGATGTTTTAGAAATGTATGTAATACAAATTTTAATTTTTTTCTCTTTTAGCCACCGAACAACATTTGCTGACTCGGCAGATACAACCTGTTTATTAAAAACACATCCAAGACTTGAACGAATTGTATTGGGATTAAAAAAATCAGTTTTTGGCTCACAAATAATTACTGCATCCGCATTAGCAGCATCTGCACTTCTAAGAATAGCACCTAAATTTCCTGGTTTTTCAACAGATTCTAAAATAATTATTAGTGGGTAATTGCTTAATTTAATTTCTTCAAGCTTAAGTGTCCGTGATTCAGCCACAGCAATAAGTCCATCTTTATGATCCCTATATGCTATTTTTTCAAAAACATAACGATTAATATTTATGACTTCTGGTCGTTCTCTGCATTTTGAAATAAGATTTTCTACCTCTTTCTCATTTATTATATCGGAACAAAAAATCAAAGAATTAATGAGATGCTCACACTTAATAGCAAACGAAATTTCACGAAAGCCTTCAATAATATATTTATTCTGATCCTTACGAGCTCCATAGTCCTGAAGTTTTAAGATATCTTTTATTTTTTGATTTTTTACACTTGTTATTAGTTCCATTTTCAATTAATCTGAAAATCTCCATGAAAGACCAAATCTAATCCCAAAACCATTGTCAGGGTAATATTGAGCTGAATAATAATTTCTTTTTGATATATATGGTAATGCACTTACATGTTCTGCTTTAAAAAACAGTCTCACATTTTTTCTTTGGGCTGAAATAAAAAAATTTACATATGGATGCCCTCCAAATTTTCTTTCATTTTGTACATAAAAAACATTTGTAGCTGGCATATAAGCATATCCATAATAATACGATGTATATACAATATCAAACCCAATGTGTGTAGGCAACTTAGCTTTAAATGGCAAAAATCTTAAAAAAAATGAACTATTCACTAACAAATCAGGTAATTGCAAGTTTTCAAAAGAACTTTTCTGATAAACAATAGTATTCTTAAAATTAACTTTTTTTAAATGAAAAGAGTGCGTAATATTCAGTGATGCCACGTCAAAATTCAAACTCATTTGATGAGGCATAGCAAATTTATCAAAAATGATATAATTATCAAGAATACTATATAAGATTGATGCATCCAAATGCAATTTATTAGAAAAGAAATTAATCTTTATTGATTCATTTATACTTGATAATAGATTTTGATACCAAAAAAAATTATTCGAAGAATATCTCTGTAAAAATAATTCAGGAGTTTCTCTGTTCATTTTAAATTCTAACTGTAGCCAACAAGAATCAGTCTTTTCATTAAAATATTTCTTTGCTTCTGCAATAGCATTAAAATCATTTTTCATAAACCCTTGATAATAATACTTTGCGCCAAAAGTAAAGTTTATACTTTTTCCCGAACGATTAAAAAAATATGCATGTAAAATTGTATTATTATAAAGTGTATCATAATTTATTGTATCATATCGATAACATCCATAATTTGCGGTTTCTTGAGAAATACCAATATTAAATCCTACTGATAACCAATCTAAAGAATAATCATTTAGTTGTAGGTATAATGTATTTATTAGTGTTTTGAATCTTATTGAATCCTTCGTTTTAGCTGCATCAAAATACCATATTTTATATAATGGTGCTTTTAAATCAGTATATGTCTTTGCCCAATAATCATATTTTACAAAGTGGCCTAATGAAAATAAAAATTTATCTCGATGTACTTTTAATGTATCTTTAGTATTATAAATTTTAAAAAAATTAACCGTTTGATTTAAAGAAACAGATTTTTTTAAAATATCTGTTTCTGCATTATTCAATTTTACCTCTAATGTTGGTGTTGGTTCTGTCGTCCTTTCAAATAAAGAATCTGAAAATAATCCACCATTTACAAGTGTTTTCAAGTTATTCCAACCCACTGATACATGAGAGTTATATCTATATCCAGAATAACTTGAAAAAAAACCAACCGCATTATCTCTCGATTTCTGACGTTTAAATGTTCCTTCTACTGAAGCAAGATTGTAAATAAATCCCACATTAAGTTTAGAGCTAATATTTTGAGTATGAAGAATTTTCAGAGTTTGATCTTTTTGTTGCCCAATTGAATAAAACCCTTCAGTGTAGGGATTCCTTGTATTATAAAAAGATAAATCAGATAAATTTATCAAATATGGCCAAAAGAATTTCACAAAATAGGGATTACCATATAGTAAATTTTCTTTATAAAAAACATTTGGAATAGAAGCTTGACCATTGTTCGCAACAGCAGCATTTGAAAAACATTGAGTTGAAGCAGGGTGAAAATTTTGAAAGCCAAAGAGGGAAGTATCAATATTTGTAGGAATCGTATCAAACATATAATCTATTTTCCAAGAATATATTTTCGAAGTATCTGGAATTTGAGAAAATATAAAAATAGGGAAAATAATTAATATTATATTAATAGATAAGCATTTGTACATAATTTACGAAAATATAAAAAAAAACCTCAATTCCAAAAAATTAGAATTGAGGTTTCAAAAGTCGGCGACGACCTACTCTCCCACAAACGCAGTACCATTGGCTCAAGTAGGCTTAACTTCTCTGTTCGGAATGGGAAGAGGTGGAACCCTACTGATATAGTCACCTAAAGACTTTAAATAAGGTTGACATGTTGATACGTAGCAAAAGAAAAATTCTATTTATTGAAAGAAAAGCCAAACGGGTAATTAGTATTGCTCGGCTTTGCCATTACTGACTTTACACCTACAACCTATCAACGTCATAATCTCTGACGACCCTTAAGGGAAATCTCATCTTGAGGCGAACTTCGCGCTTAGATGCTTTCAGCGCTTATCTCTTCCAAACATAGCTACTCTGCAATGCAGCTGGCGCCACAACAGATACACTAGAGGTTTGTCCGCTTCGGTCCTCTCGTACTAAAAGCAGCTCCTCTCAAATTTCCAACGCCCGCAACAGATAGGGACCGAACTGTCTCACGACGTTCTGAACCCAGCTCGCGTGCCA
>JAVHQG010000366.1:0-8234 GCA_036171035.1 Bacteroidales bacterium | reverse complement strand
CCTCATTCTTGACATTTTCTTATCTGACACTGAGTTTTCTTGCATACACTATTTATTTCAAATTCCCTAACAAAGTGGCGGTCGAAGATTTTTTTTGAGAACATGAATGAATTTTAGTAAATTTGGAAAATAAAATTAACCCATTTAACTATGCAAACGGTAACGATTCCAAGAAAAGAATATGATACGCTATTATTGTCAAAAATGAAATTTGATTACCTGCGTCAAATTTTAACTGATGATTTATTTTCGCCACCACCAACTAAAAACATTGATGATATTGCAACAGCATTCGATGAAACAGGTAAGTATAATAAAGCATTCATCAATAGTTTGAAAAAAGGATTAATGCGCTCTACCTATTTTGAAAGCAAATGAAAATACTTCCTTTGCATAGCGATATTGAAAAATATCTCACTAAAAAAGCGTTGCAGAAAAAGTTTGAAAAACAACAAAAACTTTTTGAAATCAATCCTTTTTATCCCGGGTTAAACACAGAATTGCTTGAACCTAGAGAACTGAAAATATGGAGTTTCAGAATAGATGCAAAATATAGGGTTTTGTTTATTTTTCACGATAAGGACACTGTTGAAATTATTGATGTAAATAATCATTATCACTAATTCCTCAAGCTCAAACTAGTTTGCTAACGAGTGCTTCCAAGGAAATGAAATAATTAATACACAAAAGATTAAAGAATTGAATGTATTTATTTCAAATCTCCTTATATTTTCTTTATCAGTGTTTCCAAAATCTTAATTGCTGCATCTGGAATTGTAGTTCCCGGACCAAAAATACCTGATACGCCGACCCTGTATAAAAAATCATAATCTTTAGCAGGGATAACGCCTCCGGCAATAATCAGAATATCATCACGACCATATTTTTTGAGTTCTTCTATCACTTGTGGTATCAATGTTTTGTGTCCCCCTGCAAGGCTTGAAATACCCAGCACATGCACATCGTTTTCCATTGCTTGTTTTGCTGATTCAGCCGGTGTTTGAAACAGCGGACCCATATCAACATCAAAGCCAATATCGGCATAGCCTGTAGCTACAACTTTTGCTCCCCGGTCGTGACCATCCTGACCCATTTTTGCAATCATAATTCTGGGGCGACGACCAGCCAGTGCAGCAAATTTGTCTGCCAGTTCGCATGCTTTTTTAAATTCCGGATTATCCATAGTTTCTGAGGAATATATTCCTGATATTGTTCTGATTACTGCTTTGTATCTACCACTAATTTTTTCAACAGCAGATGAAATTTCGCCAAGAGAGGCTCGTTTTCCGGCTGCATAAACGGCCAATTCAAGCAAGTTACCTTCACCTGTATCCGCACATTTTGTGATTGCATCAAGAGCTTGTTGTACCTCCTTTTGATTACGTTCGGCTTTTAATTTATGTAGTCGTTTTATTTGCGATTCGCGGACAGCAGAATTATCTACTTCAAGTATTTCAAGAGGGCTTTCTGAATCGGGACGATATTTGTTAACACCCACGATAATATCTTTTCCGGAATCGATCCTTGATTGTCGTCTTGCTGCTGCTGCTTCTATTTTCATTTTAGGAATGCCGGTTTCAATAGCTTTTGCCATGCCTCCCAGTTTTTCAACTTCTTCAATTAATTCCCATGCTTTGTGTGCAATTTCATGCGTGAGTGATTCAACATAATATGAACCAGCCCAAGGATCAACCGCTTTACAGATATTTGTTTCTTCCTGTAAATAGATTTGTGTATTGCGGGCTATTCGTGCTGAAAAATCTGTTGGCAAAGCTATTGCCTCATCAAGCGCATTTGTGTGTAACGATTGTGTATGTCCCAATGCTGCACCCAATGCTTCAACGCAAGTGCGTGTGATATTATTAAACGGATCCTGCTCTGTAAGACTCCATCCGGATGTTTGACAATGTGTGCGCAACGCCATTGATTTTGGATTTTTTGGATTGAATTGTTTCACAATTTTTGCCCACAGCATACGCGCTGCACGCATTTTTGCAATCTCCATAAAGTGGTTCATTCCAATGCCCCAGAAAAACGATAAACGGGGTGCAAATGAATCAATATCCATTCCTGCACCTACACCAACACGTAAATATTCTAATCCATCAGCAAGTGTATATGCAAGTTCAATATCAGCCGTAGAGCCTGCTTCCTGCATATGATACCCGGATATGCTTATCGAATTAAATTTCGGCATATGCTTCGATGTATATCTGAAAATATCAGCAATAATTCGCATTGACATGGCAGGTGGATAAATATATGTATTTCGCACCATAAATTCTTTGAGGATGTCATTTTGAATAGTGCCTATAAGTTTTTCTTTTGAAACACCCTGTTCCTCTGCTGCAACAATGTAAAATGCAAGTATTGGTAACACAGCTCCATTCATGGTCATTGAAACCGACATTTTATCGAGCGGAATCTGGTCGAACAAAATTTTCATGTCAAGTATGGAATCAATGGCAACACCTGCTTTTCCAACATCGCCAACTACACGTTCGTGATCGGAATCATAGCCGCGATGAGTTGCTAAATCAAAAGCAACAGAAAGTCCCATTTGCCCTGCTGCAAGGTTACGTCTATAAAAAGCGTTGGAATCCTCAGCAGTTGAAAAACCGGCATATTGCCTGATTGTCCAAGGTTGCATCACATACATGGTGGAATATGGTCCATGCAGATAGGGAGGAATGCCTGCGGCATAATGCAAATGTTCCATATTTAAAAGATCGTCTGCGCTGTATTTTGGTTTCACGGGAATCTGCTCATGAGTGATCCAATCAGGTTGATTATGTATTTTATTTTCAGTTATTTTCTGAAATTCTTTGATATTTATTTTTGAAAAATTTGGTTTCATATTTTATATTTTCTTAATTCTTTCTGAAACATCTGCAATGTCTCAAGAATATTACATCCTGCATAAATAAAATGTTGTAATCCCATTGTTTTAAATTGATCAATTAATGCTTTTGGATAACCTACTAACACAACTTTTGTGTTGCTTTTCAGGGCATTATATATAATAGGTACTGCTAATTCATATTCATCATCAGAGCTGCAAAGAACCGTGATATCTGCTTTTTGCTTTATTGATTGGGCAATCCCATCTTCAATTGTTTTACAACCTGCATTTTCTATAACATGAAATCCTGCACAACCAAAAAAATTAGATGCAAATCCTGCTCGTGCTTTGCGCATGGTGATGTTTCCAAAAGAGAGTAGAAATACTTTGGGAATATTTTTGCACTGTTCTGTTTGAAGCCTTAGTTCTTCAAATGCTGCTGCACCCCGATATTGCACGAGTGGCACTACACTTTGTGTTTTAGTTTTTCCTTTTTTATAACATTCTAATGTAATATTTTTTGACTCTTTTTCAAGTTGATTTGCATGTTGATTTGTGCCTAATAAAACTTCTTTCTTCATTGCAATATTTATATCACGCTGATGGGCAACTCTTGATATTTCACGTTGAATAATTCCTTCCTGAAACGCTTTAATATATCCACCTTTTTCCTGGACTAATAAAAACAAATGCCATGCATGTTGAACTAATTCATGTGTGAGATTTTCAATATAGTATGAGCCTGCTGAAGGATCGTTCACTTTATGGAGATACGATTCTTCTTTCAAAACAACCTGTTGATTTCTTGCAATTCTTTCTGAAAATTTATCTGATTTTTTATAACATAAATCAAATGGCTTAACTGTTAAAGAGTCGGTGCCACCAATGATAGCTGACATTGATTCGGTTGTTGTACGAAGTACATTCACATACGGATCATAAATGGTTTTATTCCATGTTGATGTTACGGAATGAATTTGTGGATTCAAAAAATCTTTTAATATGGGATGATAACTTTCTGCAATTTTTGTCCACAACAAACGAGCAGCCCTGATTTTTGCAATTTCGAGAAAATAATTTGATCCTGTTGCAAACGTAAAATGTATTTGTTTTAATACATCATCGGGGGAAAGACCTTCGTCTGTTAATTTTTCTAAATATTCATTTCCAATATTTAAACTATACGCCAGCTCTTGTAAAACAGATGCTCCGGCATTATGCAGATAATTCCCACATACTGAAATTATTTTGTATTCAGGTAAATTTTCTTTGCAAAAAACAATTGCTTTTTTAAGGCCAGAAATATCAGATTTCTCATCTGTAAAAAAAATACCTTTAGTGGTTAAACAGCCCACAAAATCATAGTTTATTGAACCTTTAATTTTGTTTTTATTTAATTTTTGTTTTTTTATTTCTTCTGATAAAAGTTGCAGAATATTCCATGATTTTTCTCCAGATAAAAAATGTACAGCTATCGATTCAATATCAATATTGTTAAGCAATTCAGAAAATTCATTCTGGTTGTTAAATTCAATATTTTTTGTATTAAAACAAATTGCATCAGCTCCTTTTTTCAGTGCATCTATTGCTGTGTTATTTGCAGAAATAATATCATCAATATAAATATCCTGACGAATTTCCCATTGGTTTGAATTTACTTTATTTTCTAAATTTGATTGATGTTTTTGAAATGCTTCGAGATATTGTAAATCTGATAAATCTTCTTTTCTATAATATGGTTTTATCTTTATTTCATCGGTAACAGCCCAAACTAATTTTTTTTCAAAGTCTTCCCCCTTAAGGTCTTTTATAACTAAATCGTTCCATTGTTGAGAAGGAATTTCCTGAAAATCCTCAAACAATTTTTTACTTATATCGTGTGTCATAATTATTTTTTTGAGCTGTAAATTTACAGGTTTTTTTACAAAACGACATGTCCGAAATCATGTCGGAGTTTTCTTATAAATACTATTTGTTTTGTATTTCCTCCCGTTTCTTTTTTGCCTCAGATTTATGTTTTCCGCCTTTTACAATAATTTCATCAAACGTTGTACGTGCTGCATCTAAATTTTTAATTTTTAGTTGTGACAGTGCCAAAAACCACCTTGCGTCTTCTACAAAAACAGTATTACCAAAATTAACAATTGTTTCAAAATTTGTGATTGCTTTTATGCTTTTATCTGTTTCATAATAGCACAATCCTTGATAATATAAGGCTTTAGAGTCTGATACATTGCTATTAATAATTTGTTGAAATAATAAAATTGCTTCTCCATATTTTCCTGCATTATATTTGCCCATTGCATCACTTAATATATTGTTATTAGTGCGTGCAGAAGCCTGTGTTGCGATAGAATTATCTTTGCCTTCATTTTGATTTTTTGTTCTTGAATCGGTTTCTGTTTTTGAAGATTCTTCTTCTTTTCGGTTTATTGATACATTATTGTTTTTTTTCTTTTCTTTTACTGAAGAAACATATGCTTTTGTTTCATCGTTAGAATTTGTTGGTTCGTTTGCAGCAATATCTGATGAAGCTCTTTCCGTTGCAATGTTTTTTGAATCTGTTTTTGAATTTATTTTATTCCCTGCAATAATATTTTTATCGGCATCCGTTTCTGCTTGTATATATCCACCGCTAACGGCAACATTATTTACCGAAATAGGCTTTTGTTCTTCGGTCTTAACTATTATATCAGCAACAACCATTGTTTGCTGCACCGCTCCTTTACCCGATGTAGCCCCTAACGGAGTTTCTGCCTGTCCATCAGATAACATTTTTTCACCTTTTTTCGTACCTGCAAAAAGACCTGATTTTTCTTGTATTACATTTGGAGTTCCAAGTAACATGTCCTGAGATTTTTGTTTTGGATTATTTTTTTGCACCTTCATTTTGTCTAACATCTGTTGATCTCCGGCTTTTGTTTCCGGATCTTTTAAAATAATTGATTCCTCACTTGGCTGAATAGTCTTTTCCCTTGTATTTATTTTTTCATTCTTGTTTGTTTCTGTTGCTGTGTTTAGTGCTAAATCGTTTTTTTGAATAGTATTATCAGAATTTACAATAAAATAAATAACCCATGATGCCACAAATAAAATCAATACCGCAGCAGCAATACGAAAATAAATTGGTATTGTACGACTTTTTGAGTCTGTTCCAAGTTTTAATTTAATTTTTAATTGAAGGTCTTTTGTTATTTTATTTATTGCTGTATCATTGCTAAAAAAAATCATTCCTTCTAACTCATCTGAACACGCCTCACACGAAGCAAGATGCAGTTCAACTGCACGCTGTTCATCAGGAGTAAGCTCGCATGCATGATATTTTTTTAGTATATCATCGGAGGGACAATCAGACAGGGCAAATATTTTATTTACTTCGTTTTTCATACATATCTGTAATATTTATTTTCAGATTTCGTTTCCCATTCTGAATAAAACTTTTTACTTGATTCATTGTATATCCCGTAGTTTCACAAACATTAGCGTAACTTTTCTCCTGCAAATAAAAAAGTTCAATGCAGACTTTCTGTTCAGCATCTAAATCATTTAAAGCCTCCATGAGAATTTCAGCTTTTAGTTCCAAATCAAAGCCTTCATCAAGATGCATAACCATGTCTGATTCCATAAAAACTATAGCATCTTTATCAAGAAGTTGCTGCTTTTTATCCATTGTTTTTTCTGAACGGAGTTGCATTAAACAATGATTTTTCACAACTGTATGAAGCCACGGTTTAAAGTTCTGAATATCATGTCGCCGAATATCAGTCATTAACTTTTCTACGATCTGCATCACGGCATCCTTGCTTTTTTCTTCATCACGAAAATATTTGATGCAAACACAAAACATGAAGTAGGTATATCGCTCAAAAAGTTCACCCAAATAAGCATTTTCACCGGTACTTTTGAACTTTTCAACAAGATCGAGGTCTGTAAGTTTTTTTATAAAAAATTTGCCTAACAAATACAAAAATTTATTTAGTGTTTTAACGTGTTTATATTTTCATAATGATTTTGTGAAATCACAGATTTGTGTTGGATTTCGCATGGATTTTCAATGTTCCAGCAGTTTGTTTCTTTATTTTCAAATCTACATTCATTACAAATAAAATCTTCCACTTCTCCGTATATATTTTTTCTCCCTGTTACTCTTAAAATATCATTTTCTGCCATCCAAAGAGTAACTTTTCCTGAACAGTTGGAACAGGTTCTGTGTGCATCATACGGTTTTGTAAACCACACACGACTTTTGAACCTAAATGTTTTATCTGTGAGTGCGCCTACCGGACATACATCAATAACATTTCCCGAAAAATCATTATCAATTACATTGTCAATATAAGTACTTATTTCACTTTTATCTCCTCGAAACAAAACCCCATGTACTCTATTATTTGTAATTTGATCGCACATATAAACACAACGATAGCAAAGAATACAGCGAGTCATGTGCAACTGAATATGCTTTCCAATATCAATTTTATTGAAAATACGGCGCTCTTCTTCATAGCGGGTTTCAGATAGCCCATGAGTATAAGCTAGATTTTGCAGATCGCATTCTCCGGCTTGGTCGCATATTGGGCAATCTAAAGGGTGATTGATTAGTAAAAATTCAACAATAGCTTTTCGTGCATCTAACACTTCGGGTGAAGTAATGTTTTGTACTTCCATACCATCCTGTACAAGCGTAGAACACGATGGAACAAGTTTAGGAAAAGGTCTAGGGTCGGTATTAGATGATTTAACTATTTTAACAAGGCATGTTCTGCATTTGCCTCCACTGCCAATTAATTTTGAATAGTAGCACATTGTAGGTGGAACAATTTTTCCGCCTATTTTCCGTGCAGCATTGAGAATGGTTGTGCCTGGTTCTACTTCAGTTTCTATGTTATCTATAATTATTTTCATTTAGAAACAGTGTTAGAATTTATCGTTTTTTTTTAAAAAAATCTATTATAATTTTTGAACAATAGTCAGCAAGAATGCCTTTTGTAATGGTTGTTTTTGGATGCAATATGTGATTTGTAAGTAATGAATATCCTCGTTTTTCATCTGATGCACCATACACAAGCTTGTTAAGTTGTGCCCAATACAAAGCACCGGCACACATAGTACAGGGTTCAAGGGTAACATACAGTGTGCATTCATCCAAATATTTTCCGCCAAGAAACGCTGCGGCGGATGTGATTGCCTGCATTTCAGCATGAGCTGTTACATCATTCAATGTTTCTGTAAGGTTGTGTGCACGAGCAATAATTTTATTTTTACATACAACTACAGCACCAACGGGCACTTCTCCTTTTGAAAGTGCTTTTTCAGCCTCTTTTATTGCTTCTTTCATGAAGTGGTCGTCGGATAATAAAATGATTTCCATTTTTTAAAAATACATTATTTA
>JAVHQG010000365.1:0-1608 GCA_036171035.1 Bacteroidales bacterium | reverse complement strand
TATTTAAAACCCTGTTCTTTTAGAATTTTAATCCCATTCTGTATTCTGGAAACCACCTCATCTTTACCTAAAATTTCAATCATTTTAAACATATCAGGTCCCGCACTTGTGCCAACAATAACTAATCGGAGTGCGTTTGCCACAGCTCCCATCCCTGCTTGTTTTTCATTGAGCAATTCTTGAAAAACAGCATGTGATTTTTCTGCTGTAAAATCGTCCATTCCGGTAAAACGCTCTGCCAGCTCAGCAAGAATGATTGCACTGTTTTCCTTCCATTTATCTTTAACTGATTTTGCATCATATGTAGTTGGTGCAACAAACATAAAATACGATTTGTCCCAAAGTTCATGAACAAAAACGGCACGTTCTTTTACAAGAATCACAACGGTCTCGATATACTCATCACAAACATCATTTTCAGTAATTCCTTTATTTTTAAGAATTCCTTTGAATAATGATGTAAGTTCTATATTTGATTTTTTTTGCAGATATTGATGATTGAACCATTTTGTTTTTTCAGCATCAAATTTAGCCCCAGACTTGCTTACACGCTCCAACGAAAACGATTCGATGAGTTCTTCCATTGAAAATATTTCTTGTTCTGTCCCTGGATTCCATCCCAACAACGACAGCATATTAACCACTGCTTCGGGGATGTAGCCAGATTCTCGGTAACCTGATGAGGTCTCTTTTGAAAGTGGATCAACCCACTGCAATGGAAATACCGGAAAGCCAAGTCGATCGCCATCGCGCTTACTTAATTTGCCCTTTCCATCAGGCTTTAAAAGTAACGATAAATGTGCAAATTGAGGCATCTTATGTTCCCATCCAAAATATCTATAAAGCAGCACATGTAATGGAGCCGAAGGCAACCATTCCTCGCCCCTTATCACATGAGTGATTTCCATCAGATAATCATCAACCACATTTGCCAAATGGTAGGTTGGCAGACCATCAGACTTAAATAGAACCTTATCGTCAAGAAGCGATGATTGAACAGTTACGTCCCCACGAATGATATCGTGCACCACAACATCCTCGTTTTCAGGTATCATAACTCTTACAACAAAGGGTTCGTTGTTTTTTAGTTTTTCCTGAACAGTTTCTTTCGATAATGTGATAGAGTTTTTCATTGATCCCCTTGTTGCAGGACCATATTGAAAAGTTTTCTTTTCTGCTTCGTATTGTTTTCTAATTGTTTCTAATTCTTCGGCAGAATCAAAGGCATAGTAAGCATGACCTTTTTCAATCAGCAAACCTGCATATTGGCGATATATATCTTTTCGTTCAGACTGTCGATATGGAGCAAAGGGACCACCCACATGCACGCCTTCATCGAATTGCAGACCAACCCAGGTAAGTGCCTCTATAATATACTCCTCCGCTCCAGGAACAAAGCGAGTCTGATCAGTATCTTCAATGCGAAGAATAAAATCACCACCATGCTTTTTTGCAAAAAGATAATTATACAATGCTGTTCTTACACCACCAATGTGCAATGGTCCAGTAGGACTAGGGGCAAAACGTACGCGTACTTTCCTATTATTCATGTTTGTTAAATTTTATATATTTTCAAAATGTAAATATATATAGTGTCAGCAAGAAAAC
>JAVHQG010000364.1:0-8400 GCA_036171035.1 Bacteroidales bacterium | reverse complement strand
AATTAAATCCCTTCGGGATTAATATAAAAATGAAGTGAGAAATGTTAGTTTTTAATTGATATGTCTGCTTTTTTTTGAGTCGTAAATATCATCAATTGTAACTAATATCCCCGTTTCTTCCACATCTCCAAAATGATTGTTCAGCACTGTCCCAAAGGTCTTCATTGTCGGAGACAGGTTCATATACGCATTGATAAGAGGTGGAATATTTTCTCCAAACAACCTGACTTTTTGTGAAAGTGCCTTGTAGTCCTCTTGGTAACTTAATCCTGAAAAAAACTTTTCCATTTCATTTGTGTCAATTTCCATTTCAAGAGGATGAATAGGCATCATTAACCGTTCATTATCAGGAAAATATTTACTAAGAAAATATAAAAGATAATTTCTTGCTTCCGGATTATAATTTCGGTACATCGTAACTTTCCCAAAAAAATATTTCACATTTGGGTATTTTATTACCAATGCACCAAGACCATCCCATAAGTTATCGAGTGTAAACAAGCCTTTTCTTGAAGCATTTGCTGATTGGTAAAACGGTTGAATAAAGGATCGCCCTAACTCAATTGTATATGGTGCATATTCGACTTTAAATTTTTCTGAAAAATCAAATAGCGACGTGGTTGAAAGATTAAGATTCCCGGTACTATCAAAAGCATCTTTACAATTAATGAAACGGTAGCCACCCATTATTTCCCGGTCTTTTGGAGACCAGACAATTAACTGTTTATAGCATTTTTCGCAAGTGTCGTAATCATCAAGATCATAGTCTTTTCCTGTGCCACCACCAGCTTCGCGAAAAGCGATTTCTCGCAATCTTCCAATTTCTTTTAACGTGTTTGGCGCATCGTGCCAGGTAATAATGTATATCTCATTTCCTGCGTAATTTGTCGCTTTAACAAACTTATCTTGAGTGAGTTCTTTTTCAATCAAATCTTTGCTAACAGGCGGAATTATTTCTTTCATGTGTGAATCAATATGTGTTAAACAACAAACTTACAAGAAATTTTCAAAATTTGCAAAGTCAAATACATATTATAATCATGAAATTTGCTTTATGTGCAATTTCCGCAATAAAAAACCATAACAATCTTGCAATCTGCTCGTATTACAAAGAAATTTTAATGTTGTTTAAAATCTTTATATTTACACACGTGCAAATTGAGCAACAATGAGCCCATTTCAAAAAAATAAAATTCTTATTTTCAACGATTTTTTAACTTTATTTTTCAAAGAGGAATCGCTGAAAATTATACACTCTTTATGGTCTGAGCAAATGTCAATTTTTAATAACCACTTCTCAGAACGAATTCTTATATTAATATTTTTGTTGTTTTGCAATCCTTTTAAAGGCAACTCACAGGTTGTTTTTACTGAAGATTTTGAAGGTGGCTTATTGCCCGTTGGATGGAGCTATGTCTTCGAAAGTGGAGCTATTAATTGGACATTTGCAACTGGCGGAAACACTTCTCATCCCGCAACAGCACATGGCGGAATAAAAAACGCCTTGTTCTTTCGTGGAAGTTATTCTGGGGAAACAACAAAACTGGTATCTTCTTCTATTAATTTGAGTGCGGTGAACCTTCCGGTAATGAAATTCTGGCATACTCAAGATGCATTTGGAATTGATCAGGATCAGTTAAAAGTGTATTATAAAACTTCGGCCGGTGGGGCTTGGACATTGCTTGCCACCTATACTTCAGAAATAATTAATTGGACTCAAGAAAGCATTTCTTTACCCAATAAATCTGCAACTTATTTCATAGCTTTTGAAGCTCGAACCGGATATGGTTACGGTGTTTGTGTTGATGATGTCACAATTGAACAAACCCCTCCTGTTGCAAAATCACTTTCATCGTTAATCATCAATCAAGCTTCTACAAATTTTGTATTAAAAAGTTCTTCTAATAATTCAATACTTCGGTTTGATCTTAATGTAGCCGGCAATAGCGGTACTTTATTTTTAAATTCTCTTGAAGTAAATGCGTTGAATACCGATAATAGTTTTGTTACTAACAATGGTGTAAAACTTTATGCTACCACATCGGCTTCTTTTTCAACGACCACTCAAATTGGAGCATCGCAGAGCTTTTCTGTGGGAAAGGCAATATTCTCTGCATTAAATTATGATTTACCTCCGGGCATTTCTTTTTTATGGGTCACATATGATATCGCACCAAATGCTTTGCCCGACTACACTTTTGACGCATTTATTGATGTCAATAAAATTAATATTGCAGGAACAAATTATCCAACAATACTGCAGTCTCCTCCAGGAAGCAGAACCTTAATTGAAACAGTTTTTCAAGATGATTTTGAAACAGATCATGGATGGATTTTATCCGGAGAATTTGAGAGAAATGTGCCTCAGGCATTAGGTGGAAGCTATGAGAATCCTGACCCGCCAAATGCCTACAGTGGCACAAAAGTTTTGGGTACAGATTTATCCGGATTGGGTTTGCACCCGGGCGATTATGAGTCAATGCTTGCTAATCACGCTTATTTAGCATATTCCCCAATAATTAATTGCAAATATTATACGAATACAAGATTGCGCTTTTATCGTTGGCTAAACATTGAAAATTGGGACATGGCATCAGTTGATATTAGTAACGACAGTGGCGCTACATGGCAGCAAATCTGGATAAACGGTAGCACAATTCATGAGACAGAATGGGCTTTGCAGGATATTGATATTTCTTATTATGCCGATAAGAAACAAGGTGTTATGATTCGTTTTGTATTAGGATCAACGGATGGAACAAATAATTGCTCCGGATGGAATATAGATGATTTGGTGCTTACAGGCGATTTTATCAATCCCGAATTAAGTATTAGCAAAATTATTCTTCCTGAAAGTGGATGCAATCATACAGTTTCAGATAGTGTAAGAATTATTGTTAAAAATTTGGGAGGATTACCAACTAACGACTCCATAAGCGTTTGCTTTTCGCCTGATGGTGGATTATCAACCGTGTATGATACAATTTTCTCTTCTATCGCTTGTGAAGATAGTCTGATATTTACCTTCAGACAAACTGTTAATTTAACCTCTTACAGTACCTTCGATTTTTTTGCAGCCACCTTAGTTCCCGGCGACAAACATCCCTCAAATGACACGTTGCATAAGTCAGTCACTGTTTCTCCTCAATTTACAATTCCATATTTTGAAAACTTTGAAAATGGTCAAAACGGTTGGTTTGCAGGTGGAATAAACAATTCGTGGCAGTTTGGTACTCCTTCGTCCACAACAATTCAAACGGCCGCATCAGGTATAAATGCATGGAAAACAAATCTTACAGGCAACTATAATTCAAATGAATCTTCATTTATTCAAAGCCCTTGTTTTAATTTTTCCGGCATAACTGACCCATATATTTCATTTAATCTTTGGTGGAAAGCTGAGCCGGTTTTCGATGGCGCATCTTTGTTATACTCTATTAATGACGGACTTACATGGACTAATGTTGGTTCAAATGGTGATTTTTTGCATTGGTATAATTTTGACACGATTACATCACTTAATAATTTATTTAATTGTGCTCCGGGATGGAGCTACGAAAATGCACAGTGGATAAAGGTTCAGCATCAGCTACCTGCTATTGTTGCAAATAGTCCGAATGTGAAATTCAGACTGGTATTTGCAAGTAATTATTTGAGCACAGATGAAGGATTTGCCTTTGATGATATCGCAATTTATGATAATCAGCCGGACATTGGAGTTACAGCTATTAACGCTCCGGTTTCAGCTTGTGATCTTACGAATCATGAAAACATTACGGTTCTGATAAAAAATTTTGGATCGGTTATTTACAATACAGGTGATACAATTCGTGCAGGAATTATTATCAATGGAGTACAGACTGATGTTGATACAATTATTCTAGCTGCACCTGTTGAACCAGGTTTTAGCTTGGTGCATACATTTTCTTATCAAGCAGATTTTCATGTTCCGGGAAATTATTCTTTAAATATCTATACTTTGCTTTCCGGTGATTTAACAGCTACTAACAACAGCTTTTCAAAAACAATTTCAAACTATGGGCATCCTGTTGTTTCAATCACTAATTTAGATACAGCATATTGTAACAGTACGCCTGATGTCACACTCTTAGGAAGTCCATTTGGTGGGACTTTTTCAGGGAATGGAATAACCGGAGTCATATTTGCGCCATCATCACTGATTCCTGCTTCATATCAAATTATTTATACCTATTCCGATGTTCATAGTTGTGAAAATTCTGATACATCTTCTACAATTATTTTTGCATTGCCTGTTGTAAATTTTAATGGACTCGCAACCTCTTATTGTGCGAACGCCTCAAATGCAAATCTCACGGGATTTCCATCTGGTGGCACATTCAGTGGACAAGGCATAGTTGGAAATTTATTTTCTCCTTCTACAGCCGGAATCGGAAATCATATAATTTCATATCTTTATACAGATAATAATCATTGTGCAAATTCAATTTCAAAATCTGTTGACGTATTTAGTTTCCCTACGGTTAATATTACAAATTTGAATACTTCGTATTGCGAAAACGAATTGCTTGATACACTACTTGGTTTGCCTACAGGTGGCTCTTTCAGTGGATTGGGAATAACCGGAAACTTATTTAATCCGTCTGCTGCCGGAATCGGGAATCATGCAATTTCATATCTATATACAGATACAAATAATTGCTCAAATACGATTTCAAAAAATACAAATGTGTTAAGTCTGCCTATTGTTAATTTTTTTGGACTGGCTGCTGAATATTGTCATAATGCTGCCGAAGCAACCCTCATAGGAGTACCTTCCGGTGGCTCTTTCAGCGGATCAGGAATAGTTGGAAACATATTCAATGCGACTATTGCCAATGTGGGAATTCAAAACATTTCATATCTGTTTACAGATACAAATAATTGTTCAAATTCAATGCTTAAAAATGTAAATATATTAGAAATTCCTGCTGTAGATTTTAGTGGACTAAATTCAATATATTGTTCCAATGCAAGTACTGATACGCTTTCCGGATTGCCTTCCGGCGGCACGTTCAGCGGATCTGGTATTTCCGGAAATATTTTTTCTCCATCACTCGCCGGAGTTGGAAATAACAATATTGCATATTCATTTACTGATGGGAATAATTGTTCAAATAATATCATTAAAAATACAGAAATTTTAAGCTTGCCGGTAGTCGATTTTATTGGATTAAATACAGAATATTGTTTAAATGCTACAGATGTTACACTAATAGGTTCTCCTTTTGGCGGCACTTTCAGCGGATTAGGTGTTTCCGGAAACACTTTTTCTCCATCAATAAGCGGTATCGGAAATCATAGTGTTACGTATTCTTATACTGATGGGAATAACTGTACAAATTATATAACAAAAAATACAGATGTTTTGAGTTTACCTATTGTTAATTTTAGTGGTCTTGATTCTTCATATTGTTCAAATTCCTCCAATGCAATTCTCTTGGGAAGCCCATCTGGTGGAAGTTATAGTGGACCAGGAATAAGTGGCAATATTTTTTCTTCATCAAATGCAGGAAGTGGAAATCATACAATTTCATATCAGTTTACCGACACAAATAATTGCACAAATTCTGCAATAAAATCGGTAGAAGTATTTACGTTGTCAACTGTTAATTATACAGGGTTAGACACTTCATATTGCATTAATTCAGACGATATAAATTTAATTGGTACTCCTATTGGTGGGATATTCAGCGGTGCAGGAATAACCGGGGATATTTTTTCTGCAGCTCAAGCAGGGTCGGGAAATTTTACAATCACATATCAATTCACTGATACAAATTCTTGCTCAAATTTTATTTCAAAATCTGTAGAGATTTTCAATTTACCAACAATAAATTTTTCCGGATTAGACACACTTTATTGTATGACGTCCTCGGATGTTGCACTCACAGGAGTCCCATTGGGAGGCACTTTCAGCGGCAGTGGCATTTCCGGGAATTTATTCTCACCTATATCCGCCGGCTTGGGGAGCCATGTTATTATATATCAATATACCGACACAAATAGTTGCTCAAATTTTGTATCAAAACCTGTCCGGATTGTTGCCGCTTCGGTTGTTTCTTTTACAGGATTGGATTCTGTTTATTGTGAAAATTCGTCGTCAGTATTGCTCACAGGAAGCCCTACTGGTGGTATTTTTAGCGGTTCCGGAATAAATGGAAATATTTTTTCACCGACAATGTCAGGCAGTGGTTTTCACACTATAACATATCAATGGACAAATAATAATTATTGTTCTAATTCTGTTTCTGAAATTGTTCGTGTTTTTGCTTTGCCTGCCATTAATTTAGGCGGTCTGGATACTGCATATTGCTTAAATGCTATAGATGTACCACTCATAGGATCTCCAATTGGTGGAATATTTTCCGGTTCAGGTGTATCTGAAAATATTTTTTCTCCGGTGAATTCAGGCGTAGGATTTCATAATATTTCATATCAACTCACAGACACAAATCTATGTTCAAATACAGCATCACAATTAGTTCATGTTCTATCGTTACCCATTGTAAATTTTTCGGGATTTGATTCTGCTTACTGCATAAATTCACCAATCCAAACACTAATTGGGACTCCTCCCGGTGGCACTTTCAGTGGATTAGGCATCAATGGAAATGATTTTAATTCTGCAATAGCCGGAGTAGGTATGCATACAGTTTCATATATCTACACTGATACAAATAATTGCTCAAATACAAAAAACGATTCCACCATAATTTATGAATTACCTGCGGTAGGCTTTACAGGGCTTGACACAGCATACTGTCAAAATCACAATAGTGCTACCTTGTTAGGAACACCAACCGGTGGAACATTTTTTGGAAATGGAATAACCGGAAATGTTTTCGATCCATTAACCGCCGGTGTAGGTGTTTTTCCTATTATATATTTTTACACTTCACAAAGTGGTTGTACAAGTAGTGATACGCAATTCGTGTATGTGCGTAGTGTGCAAAATCCAACAATTTTCGGACTTGATACGGCATATTGTAAAAATGCAAGTTCTGTTATTTTAACCGGATATCCTTCAGGTGGCATTTTTATTGGTGATGGGATAACTGAAAATATTTTTAGTCCGTCTCAAACATCATCACAAAACATTAATATTACTTATACTTACACAAATATTTATGGCTGCGAAAGTCATACGGTGCAACATGTAGAGGTATTTAATTTGCCATTTATTAATTTTAGTGGATTAAATAATTCTTACTGTGTAAGTGCTTTACCTGATTCCCTTTATGGAAATCCATCTGATGGTGTTTTTTACGGTAATGCTGTAACCGATAATTTATTTCATCCATCATTATCGGAAATTGGTGAAGACACAGTATATTTTACATTTACAGATTTACATAACTGCACTTCAACAAGTTACCAAACAACGCAAGTTTATGCATTACCCATGGTTTCTATGAGTGGAATAGATTCTACTTATTGTATAAATCAGTCAGCATCTGTTCTGCATGGCATTCCCACAGGGGGGGTTTTTAGTGGCGGAAGCATGAGTGGTAATATATTTTCCCCCGAAATTGCAGGAAATGGAGTACATTCAATTGTATATACTTATATCGATGAAAATGGTTGCCAAAATGCAGATACAGCTTCTATATCCGTGTTTAATTTACCAATTATCATATTCAATCTGCCAGATAGTGTTTATTGCAAAGGATCGTTACCTGTTTCTCTTGCTGCAACACCTGTAGGAGGATTATTTTTTGGTGAAGGAGTTTCAGGTAATATATTTAAACCCGAACTGGCTGATACTGGTGATTTTTTTATCACGTATGAATATACAGATATTAATGGATGTGGGAGCATTGACAGTAGCCATATTTATCTATTTAACACACCTGATTTTGCATTTACATCTGATACATTAAAAGGGACATTCCCATTTACAATTGCTGCTCCATCCGGATTTGAAACATATCTTTGGGATGATGGAACAACTCAACAAACACTTACTGTAACAAATCCCGGTTGGTATTCAGTAACTGTTTCGTCAATAACCGGGTGCAGTGCATCTGATTCTGTTTATGTCGTGAAATCTATCGATATTGATGAGCTATCAGGCTTTTCTTCAATTGCAGTATTTCCAAACCCTGCAAGTTCGTATTTGAATGTGAAAATTGAATTATTTAACGCTGGTTCTGTAAGAATTGAATTAACGAATACATTAGGCGAACGTATTTTTATGAAAACAATTCAGCAAGCATTAAAATTTAATGAAACAATTGATGTATCTGAATTTGCTATTGGAATGTATTATTTAAATATAACTTCAGACAAAGCACAAAATACACAAAAGTTAATGTTAAAATAAATAACTACAGCTTACGGTATTTACTTTGATACTTTTATTAATTGAAAATCCTCTTT
>JAVHQG010000363.1:0-8497 GCA_036171035.1 Bacteroidales bacterium | reverse complement strand
GGCAAAAAATCGCTGGAAAATATTTTTTGGACTTTTCGGAGTGGACTCAACATTAGAATATAAACCTATCTAACTATTGCAACAAACTACCGAAACGGACTAAAAAACGCTCTTTTATGAATCAAATGGATGATTGTCAATAATAGGAACACTACACAAAAGCAACATATCGACATCACTACAGCACAAATTAAAACATTTGTAACAATCCCTGATTTTGCAGCTATCCAGACAGCATATTCTGTCACATCTGTCCCTATTGCAATAGCTATTGAATTAACTATTAATATAAGCAATATGATGATGAAAAATCCAAAAAATGAACCTTTTATATCGGATATACTCAATTCCATGTGAGAAGCCACAGCCATGGATGTGTATAGAAAAATCCAAAATTGCCACATTTTAAAATTGTGTATATTAAAAATTAAAAAAACAACGTCAATAAAGAAATGAGCAACCGATTTTATCCATAAAAACATAGCTCCAAATTCAGGCTTAAATGCAGGATGAGTTCTAAAAATCAAATCAAAAATTTTACTATCCGGGAATAAAAAAAACATAAGAAGAACAATTACAAATGAACCCGAAAATAAAGGACCTATGCCAATAAAGAAATTGCCTGCTCTTTGATAAATATTTTTTTTATTATAGGTATGATTTACATATCCCAATGTGCCACTTTTCGCTTCAGGTTTAAACAACTGAAGTTCCTCTATTTTATGAAAAAATATCAAACAAAAAAGTGCATGTCCAAGCTCATGAATCGGAGTACCTATCCATCCTGTAAAGAAAATATCAGCTTTCAGACCTAAAGTTTTCACAAAAGAAATTCGGGTAAATTTGGCAAATAAAAAAAGCACCAACCCCAAAAAAAGCAGAGTGCCAAAAATATAGAATAGTTGAAAAGTAGATGATACAAGAAGTTTTTTCAAAAAAATTAAAAAAGAATCCATATAAAAATTCAGTTATTCATCTGTTCCAAACAGTTGCGATCCAAATAAAAATTTACCAATACTATAGCGAATTGTAACACTAGCATAGGGAGCAAAATAATGCGTGTATTTCACAATTTTCTTATTATCTTCCGTAAGATTAAGCTGTAAATATGGATACACGCCTCCTTCAGCATATATTTGCAAATTATTATGAGGCTTAAAAATAACCAATAAAGTTGCTAAATAATTATAATTACTTAACAACACATTATCGTTTCTATAATTTGGAAGATATTTATTGTCCATATCAACAAGAAATCCCGTTTTTAAAGCAGAAATGGCATTTCTAAATTCTAATTCAAATTTTGGAGACAAATCATACCCCAAATCAACTTCAAGTGGCAATATTGCAGTGATTGAAAGACCATCTGCTATTTTGCGTCTGAAACCAACAATGGGAAATGGGATAGCTATTTTGCTATACGCAACTCCTACCCCAAAAATATTAATTTTATTAATCCCTTTCACATAGATTTTCGCAGCACCTCCCAGCACACTAAACACATCATTGTTTTGATTTATTAAATCAAGATCATACAATATCCTGCCATGAAAAATCCAAAAACCATTTTTTAAACTCGCTCGTATATGAGTAACCCCAAGAGCAACATTATAAACCTGATTATTTGCTATCAATGGTGTAAAATGTGTTTCACGCAAACCGGCATTTAAGCTTAAAAACGATTGATGTGCCGAAATATTCAGGTGCTTTAAGTCCAATGAAACATTTCCATTCAATGGAATAATAACAGTTGCTCTAATCCTAGCCATACCATAATTTACAGTATCATTTACCCGAATATCCGGCATATAGATACCACCTAACCTCAAACCAGGTTTAAATAGTGATGGGATATCCATATTCTGCCCGTAAACAAAATATGCAAACAAAACAAAACTGATAGAAAAGAATAACTTCGTCATATTTTTGTAAAATTAGAAATAATTTAATTGCAATCATTGATCGATTCTTTTAAAACTGTATTTTCGTATGTCATTTATAAAAAATGTTGCAGGATTTTAAAAATAATATTCAAAATTTAAATCTTTTCTCAAGAAAAGACACTCTTTTAATTGCAGTTAGCGGAGGCATTGACTCCGTTGTATTGCTTAACCTTATTGTAAAATCAGGGTTTACTTGTGGTATTGCCCATTGTAATTTTAGTCTCAGAGATGAAGAATCAGAAGGTGACGAGCAGTTTGTTAAAAGTCTTGCAAGCAAATATCATCTCCCTTTATTTTCTGTAAAATTTGATACAAAAAAATATGCAAAACTACATGGAATATCAATTCAAATGGCAGCTCGAGAATTGCGATACAACTGGTTTGAAAAAACAATAACAGAAAATGGATTTTCATACATACTTACGGGGCACAATCTGAATGATAACATTGAAACTTTTTTTATAAATATTATCAGAGGAACTGGTATTGCAGGGATTACTGGCATGGACACAAAAAGCGGGAACATTATAAGACCTTTATTGTTTGCAACCAGAGAACAAATTCATTCCTACTGCATCAAAGAAAAAATCGACTACAGAGAAGATTCAAGCAATGCCGAAAATAAATATATCAGAAATAAAATCAGAAACCAGATAATCCCCTTAATAAAAGAGATAAATCAAAATTTCACAACTGCAATAACCGATAATATTAGCAAATTCAAAGAAATTGAAAGCATTTATTTATGGGCGATACAAGATTTTAAGCATAAAAATTTTGAACTACAAGACGATATCGTTATCATTCAAATTTCTGCATTTAACAATCTGGAACCACTCAATACTTTTATCTTTGAAATTTTCAAAAAATTTAATTTTTCACATCATCAAACAATCGACATTAAAAATGTTATCAAAGCCGAAACAGGAAAACATGTTGACTCTGATTCGTACAGGATTCTGAAAGATCGTGAAAGATTAATTATTTCTCCTCTGCATAAGGAAGACACGAATAAATATCTCATATTAAAAAATAAAAAAACAATATTTAGACCTATTCGTCTCTCAATAAAAACGTTTATAAAAGGTGCTGAATATAAAATACAACAGAACGTGTTCACTGCAACGCTGGATAACGATAAATTAAAGTACCCGTTACAAATTAGAAAATGGAAATCAGGTGATTATTTTTTCCCGTTTGGGATGAAGCAAAAAAAGAAGCTAAGCGACTACTTTACAGACCATAAATTTTCTCAAATTGACAAACAAAACACTTGGTTAATAACATCTGAAAATGAAATAATATGGATTGTTGGACACAGAGCTGATAATCGTTTTAGAGTTACAGAAAACACAAAAAAAATAACTGTAATTTCAATAACACTACCTATAAAGCAGTAATAATTTTCTTTGTAATTTCAATATATTCTTCTGTAGAAAAATGAAGTTTTTTGTTTGCAAAATTTATGTCCGAGACATAATTTATTGGAATCAAATGAATATGAGTATGTGGGACTTCAAGGCCAATCACTGCGATACCAACTCTTTTGCAATTCATTGTTTTATCAAGTGCTTTTGCAATTGGTTTGGCAAACAACATTAAACCTGCAAGCATTTGATCGTCCAAATCAAAAATATAATCATTCTCGATTTTTGGAATAACCAACGTATGCCCTTTTGATAATGGGTTGACATCAAGAAAAGCTAAATAATTTTCGTTTTCCGCAATCTTATAACAAGGAATTTCTCCTTTAATTATTTTTGAAAAAATTGTTGCCATAATAATCTGAATTAGTAATATGTATTCCGATTAACACAATTTACATTGAAATTTCAAGAATCTCAAAGTCCAAGACACCAGATGGAATCTGAACTTTAACTATATCGCCAACTTTTTTGCCAATCAGCCCTTTTGCAATTGGTGTTGAAACAGAGATTTTACCTGCTTTAAAATCAGCTTCTCTTTCTGATACCAATGTATAAATAATAACAACATTTGTTTTAAGATTCTTTATTTTCACTTTGTTTAATATCTGAACCTTATCTGTTTCTATTTTTGACTCATCAATAAGTCTGGCATGTTGGAGCAATTCCTGCAATTTAGAAATCTTCAATTCCAACAAGCCTTGGGCTTCTTTGGCTGCATCATATTCTGCATTTTCAGAAAGATCGCCCTTGTCTCTTGCTTCAGCAATCTGACGAGAAATACTTGGTCGTTCAATCCTTGTGAGCTGTTCTATTTCAGCTTGTAAGTTCTTCAGACCATCTTGCGTTAAGTAATTTATTTTCGACATTGTTAAATAGGCTAATTATGTTAATCAATAATAATAATAAAAACAAAAAGAATTCCTCTTTCAAGGAATCCTTTCCGCAAATATAATAAATTTTTCAGAATTATAAAGAAACTCTTACTCCAATAGAATGAATTCCTGCAAATGGATTAGTATCTCGGTAAGAATAATCAATTGAAAAAGTTGAACCTTTTTCTTTATTCAATGGTAGCTGAACAGAAAAACCAGCAGATGGACCAGTCAAAGCCGTAGCCCTGTTCACACTGCTGAAAATATCTTTTTCATAAACATAACCACATCTTACAAAAACAATTTCTTTCCAGTTGTACTCTAAGCCTGCTTGATATTGATCTCTTGTAAAGGAGTTTGAAGTAAATGTTGCGGCTACAACAAGTTTATTATCTGATTTAACTTTTTTAGCAATTGTATCTACTTTCGGAGTAAGATTAAAATGAAGTGAGAACCCAATTTTAATAAGCGATGGTAACTCAAATTCTGCTGATCGTTGCTCTAAAGTCATGCTAACGCCGGATGGGACAGTCCCTCTAAATGATAGCCCATCGCCTTTGAACATCATTGTTGGTCCAACATTTTTCATTGAGATACCAAAACGAAGATTATCAAGCCGCCTATTGCCTGCCTTATCTTTCCCAATACCGGTAACATACTGAATACCTGCATCAATAGCAACGCTACTTGAATTTAGATCAGAAATTCCACCATTTAATATTTTCACTGCCATCCCTCCATAAATACTATTTGAAAACTCTTTCGCATAAGCAAGTGTAATATTTGAAAAACTTGGGGAGAACTTACCAATTCCTCCTTCAGGTGATTCTACTGTTCGAATATCAATATCACCGGCACCCAATGTCATTCCAGACAATGCCAAGACACCCGATTCACCAACTTTTTGGGAAACGCCAAAAGAATTCAAATTAACGCCCGATCCTGAAAGCCAAGATGATCTCGCAAATATCAATTCTGTTTTTTGAGTAAAAGCAATTCCGGCAACATTTGAATATATAGCCTCAAGCCCTCTTACAGTTGACATATTTGCATCGCCCCAACCCGTGCTTCTTGCCCATGGATTGATAAGCAGCTCTGATGCGCCTGAAGAACCTGCTCTCTGCTCATTACCGGCAAAAGTTGTACTTGGCACAAGAAAAATCATGCATATTGCAAATACTTGTATTCTAGTTCTTAACTTTTTCATATTTCGTAAAATTAATATCAATATTAGAATGAGTTCATGTCAATTGGTCGAAGTGCACCAAACCACTTAACAATTTTTTCGCCTATTCCGGGTGCATTAATATGAATGATATACAATCCACTTGAGATAGAGATACCATAATTATTTTTCAAATCCCATTCAAGGATTGTTGACTCACTATCTTTAGTAAACTTCCGAATCAACGTTCCACCAACCGAAAATATCGTTACAGTACATTGTTTTGGTACATTAATAATCTTAACCAAATTATCAGTTTGTGTCTGCTCATATGAGTTATATCCATAATATGGATTTGGAACAACACCAATTAAATCAAGTGCATTTTTAGCGATTTCATTATCACCTGTAACTGTTTGATTTGCAGCAGTACTAAAAGTGTACATTGGTAAATTATTATTTTGAGCCTGAGTTGAATCAAGTGCCCATGATCTAAACCCTTTTCTATAAGGTTTTGAAATTCTTAATCGAACTTTGATTTCAGATAGAGGAGTATTTCCATTCTCTAATGCAAACCCATTTACCATTAATGGAATAGAACACCACATTGGACAAGCCATAATGGCTTTTTTCTTGCTAGCATTAGGAACTCCGGCAATTGGTTTCATCCAACTATAAATAAATTTACCTTCATCATAATTTTTAAGGGAATCGATACCATTTGCAGTAGGAAACTTGAAGTAATTAGCATTATTCATCACATAAATAAAGTGTTTCCCTCCAAAAATAACTTCACCGGACATACCACTTGTTGACAAATACAAGTCTGAATACTGTACTGAAGTAGGATTCCAAAGCATATCTCTTCCATGCCCTTTATCGCCACTAAGCCATGAATCTTCACCAAACATCATATTGAGGCGTTCGCCTGTCTCAACATCAATTGCATATCCCGGGAAGTAGCTCATACCATAAGGTTCTGTGCCATTAGCAGTTGCTTCTGCTGTACCAGTATTGCCATCTCTATCTTTTGAGGCAGCTTTTCTAAGATCAAATTTACTTGCATTGCCTTCAGATAGCTGATTATCTTCGCACATTTCTAAAACAGGGCAGCGTGTCCATTTTGACTTATCAGGAGTTATAACAACATCAACACTTGAAATACCGGTACGAATAGGTCCGGGACCAGTTGTTACTCCCAAATAATTAGAAACCATTGATGGATCAAATGCAGGTCCATTTTCATATTTAGATGCAAGAAAATAAGGAGCCCAAGTGCCACCCAGCAGTTTTTCCCATACCTGATCCGGATCCCATGATTTTGCTTCAGTTGATGTAATATTAAACAAATAATCATCATTTTTTGCATTATTTGGGTCGGTTGCAGAACCGGAACGAATCCAATTATCAGGTTTTACCATTGTAGTTGTAACACCAATACCATCAGCATCAGGCAAGAAATACAACCATTGTTTAGAATCGTCTGAATTAGTAGCAGTAGCCTCAATCACACTATTATTTATAATCGGACCCAAAACACTATCTTTTGAGAAATACCCAACAATTGGAGTTGTTGTTTTAATAAATGGATAGCCAACTTGCTGAATCCGAACGGAAAGACCCCATTCCAAAACAAGCATTTCATCGTCAACGGTAATCCATTGGTCAGACCATATTTGAGTTCCCGCAGAATTCGTGATATTCCACTTTGCCTTTTTAATCAAATTATATTTATAATATTCAATAGTAGTAAGATTATTATGTGTTACAACACTATCCATTCTAATAGTATAATCGTCTGAAGGAACGCTTAATGGGTCAATGATTCTCACATTAATTGGACCCATTCCCTTTTTATATGAAGGATGGAAGGATTTCCACGGGCTACCAGCCATTATTTCATTAATTGTTTCTTCAGTTAAATCAAGGTTATTCACTCCATTGCCATGACCTTCAACCTGTGTAATACTAACGCCATCGCCATAATCGGAATTAAATTTTGTACCACCATTTTCAGGAGCATTATTATGTGGAATTACTTCATATACCTTAATTGCGCCATCAGCACCTTTCCTACTCGCTTTATAAGGGAATTTTTGACCGCCAATTGTAGTTCCATCTGCCTGATCATAATGGAGATAGTCATTATAAGCATAAGCAATTGCGACAAAATAATATTTTTTATTATTTACCAACCTCTTGCTACCTGTAGCAAAGACATCTTCAGTAACAACAAATGAATGCTGGATACCTTTGTCGTTTGCTAAAACTTCTCTTACAGGCACATTTGCATGAACATCATCAGACCATGTAAAGTTAACCAAGTCAGCTACACCATCTTTAATGTCGCACTGAAAAACAATTCTAGCTTTAGAAAGGTCATGAATTTCAGCAATTGAAGCAAACTGGTTTGCAAGCTGAAACACCTGATATCCCTGAAATTTATAGTATTTATCACAATTTGTAATAGCTCCATCAGATCCAACAGGACATACAATAAATGGATCTTTCTGGTAATATTTTTCAAGATAGTTATTAGAAACCGGTTTATTCCAAATGTGGAAAATAGCCTTATTTGACATTTCAACAACATTCAATTCAGGAGCATCAGGACCATCGAGCACTTTAAAACAATTTTCAAAAAGTTTTTGTGCTTTTTCATCCGCCTGTTGAACCTGTTTTACAGATTCATATTCATCACCTGATGTAGCCCGAGCCCATACAGCACCAGTAGTAATATCATTTACAGCACCAGGTTCCAAAGTGAAAGGTCCCGCAGATTGAATAAGACGTCTATCGCCCGGAGGATTAGCTTCTCCCTTTTCGCACCATCCAAGATTTGGATCAGTAGCTGCCGGAGGAGGATTTCCACCTGTACCCCAGTTACATAGGTCAGTTAATCCAGGAAACATAAAGTCAGTATATGTACCACTTGGAGCATGCCCTGTTCCGCCATAAGTTAAACGAAGACCATCTTTCCAATATCCTCTAAGATATTGATAATATTGAGCTGCAGTTGAAGGTTCTCCATCAGGACCACCACTATTATTATAATATATAAACCGTCTCATCCCCCATCTTTCATTATCA
>JAVHQG010000362.1:0-8506 GCA_036171035.1 Bacteroidales bacterium | reverse complement strand
TTAATTATTTTTTAGAGGTAGGGACTAGTGTTCAATAACTTCAAATTTTACATTAATAAGCTTTGCATAACGTTGCCCTGAAGCAAGCATATCAACATCGTCGGACTTATAATACCACTTGACAATAACTTCGCTTTTGCTGGAAAGTTTTTCAAGAAACAACAACACTTTTGCAAGCTGTTTTGCCGACGCTGTGTTAAAGTATTCGAGTTGAAAATCAAAAGCTGTAGAAGCATTAGGTGCTTGTAGATAATTTTGCAACCAATCAAAAATAGGTTGATAGAAGCCAATGGCATTCTCAGGAAGAGAACGACCTGAAATTTGAAACAAATTATTTGTTGCATCAAATATTATTTTTGGACTGTCTTCTGTTGCTTCAATAAGCAATACTTCCATAATACTAATATTATCTGTTAATTAAAATATAAGTCTGTAATGTATAAAAAGACACATTACTGTCAACATCATGGAAACAATATCTAAGCTTATTCCCACTCTTAATTCTTAAATCAATAATGCCTAAACCTGATTCTTTACTGTCGTCAATTTCAAAATTGAAAAGACTTTTAATGTAAAATTTATCTAGATCTTCATCTCCTAAATCGTTAATACTTTGAATTTTTGTACTTAATTTTTCAATTTTATTATTGGGGATATAATTACCGGTTGTAATTACATAATGATTATCTTTTTCACCGATTAAAAATAGACCGGGATTGCCGCCACTGTCAGGAACAATGTTTGTTCCATGTTTGATGATATTTTGGAGCATTTCAACAATAATGTAGAATACTTTATTTTTCACCGATTCTGAGCCGGTAATCTGTCCTTTTATCGTAGCAAGCAGATTCAACAAACTTTCCTGATTAAATAGTCCGTTAAAAATCAACCTAACATTCCCAGTGTTAAGTAATGAATGAATATTAACAATATTTTTTAGCGAATCATCATTCCCTGAAGCATCGCTTCCCTCTGCCAAAGAAGGAACGGTATGCAGATAAAAATAAAGAAATTGTTCGTTGATAGGTACAAATTCATATAATAATTTGTTACCTGATTTTCTTGCCATATCTATCAGACCAAGCCCGGCACCACCTTTGTTAGAAAGAGAACCTTCCTCAAGCACTTCTTTATAATAATCTTTCAATTCATCTTTTTCAAGACTATTAATTTTTTCGAGTAACCGTTTAAGATTATCAATATGATCTTTGTCAACAGCATTTCCGGTAGTGATGTAGTATTTATCTTCTTTTTTCTGAATAACAAAAATACCATAGTACTCATTTGTGGCACTATCGCTATCGTCTTGGTGGCGAGTGATATTTTGCAGCCCTTCCACCATAATGGAATAAATTCTTTTTCTGACCTTGGAAGATTGTTCTTCTTTTTCAAGGTTTGACTCTGTAAGAAGCAGGATATTATCAGTAATGTTCTGATCAAAATGTCCCCTGTAGATATATCCAAGATTATCCTTTTGCATACCGGCAAAAAGATCATATGCAAAATTCAAATTTTCATTACTGAAGTCCACCATTACACGTAAAATTTAAGTTTTTAAAAATAAGAAATAATTTAATAAAAAAACCGATCCTTTAAAAATTTCATACGCTATTGCAAATATACGCATTTATTTTTTCATGATAGTGAACTCTACACGTCTGTTCTTGCTTCGACCTTCATCTGTGTCATTAAATGCAACGGGTCTGTGTTTGCCATATCCTACTGCTGTAATTCTGTTTGCTGTGATTCCATTTAAGATAAGATAATCGGCAACAGCCTGTGCACGGTTTTTTGAAAGCCTGTCGTTTGTTGCATCAGACCCTGTATTATCTGTATGACCACCTATTTCAATAGATACTTTTGCATTCATATCTAAAAACTCAACAACTCGATTTAATTCCGGAAACGATTCTGGTTTCAGAACAGCTTTAGCATATTCAAAGAAAATATTATTTAATGTTACAACTGCACCTACTTCAATTGGTGTGAGCCTTAAATCTGATTGTTCAATTTCAGTATATTCTTTAATATCTGATAGATTGAGATTTTGTGCAACGCCAATAAAATCATCAGCAATAGCACGAAAAGCATAGTTATATCCGGCTGGGAGAATAATCGTATATTCGCCTGTATTAGGATCTGTTCTTGCGCGTCCAACTTCTTTTCCATCAGGTAGGGTTTCATAAATAATTTCAGCCGATACACCTTTTCCATTTCTTTCATTTAGTACTTTTCCTCTTACCAGTACAACAGGTTTTGGCTTAACTGCACTTGGAAGTTTAATTCGGAAAATATCGTTCAACCCAACAGAGTTTTGCGTTGAACTGTAGTAGGCATATTCACCTGAAGCCGGGATATTATATTTAGTATCAGATTCTTTGGAATTCACTTCGGTCCCCAGATTTTGTGGATCACTCCAATTAACCCAGCTTTCATCAAGCTTGCGAGTCATAAAAATATCTTCTTTTCCATATCCGCTTAAACCTGCTGTTGAATAATACAGAGTAACTCCATCGGCAGCTAAAAACGGGCTATAATCGTTCATTACTGTATTGATGTTTCTTCCTAAATTTTTAGGTTTTGACCATTTGTTTTCGCCTTTACGCTGACAAACATATAAATCTAGTCCACCATAGCTATCTTTCATCTCAACAGCAAGGATGAGAAAACGATTATCATTAGACAGGTAATAATTTGCATATTGATTAAGGTTATAGAACCCCTCTATTTCTTGAGCTTGAGGAAGAGACCATCCTTCTTTTGTTTTGTTTGAAATGGAAACACCGGGACCCATTGATCCATCTACATTATAAATATTTCCTATAAGCAAGGAATTCCCATCAGGAGTAATAGATTGCACAAAATTATTATAATTGTTATTTAGTGGTACGCCAATGTTTGTTGCAGGTAACCATTTTCCGGTAGAATCCATCTTTGAGAACCAAATATCATCCTCGTCTTTATCTTTTCCGATATTTTCGGGAGCAAATTTTCTATCGAAGTACAAGCTTCGTCCATCTGGTGAAATTTTTGGTGAAATTTCATCTAAAACGGTGTTAATACCTGAGCCAAGGCTTTCTCGTTTAGAAGAAAACTGAAGATTTGGAACCACATTAATTGTCCATTTCACAGTATCTTTCGTATCACAAATTCCAAAAGCATCTATTTCATTCCAGCCCATCACTATGCCGGGCTGCATAAAAATAGCTCCTTCTTTTACATCAAATGGAGTGGCATCAAAAAATACGTTTAACATTCGGCTTTCTTTATTTACAGATGCGGGGGTATTTTCATATACAATTTTTTCTTCGCCCTTGTTTGTACCATACAGCACAACTTTTTCAATTGCTCCGGGGTTAAAACTTTCGGCAATAGCTATCTGTTGAACTTTCATTGGTTTTTCAAAAGCAACCCGAATAAATGAAGATTTTGGATATTCTTCGTCGCCTTTCTTTTTAACTGCCCAGGCACATGGCGAAGAACCACCACTAGGTAAAACATTGGGTTTTCCCAATATCTGCATAGCAGATTTTTCCATTTTACTATACTGCGATGAAAAATCAACAACAGAAAAAGCCCACTGTATAGTGATCTTTTTAACATTGAATTTCATTTCTTCCTCAATTACCTTTATCTTCGGTTTATTGGCAGTGTCTTCCTGGGCTTTAGCAATATAGCTAAAACCAAGTAATAGGAATAATACAAGTACTCTAATAATCCTCATAAGTGAATATTTAATAAAACGAATATAAATAACCACGTTCCAAATATAACAGCTTTAATTTATTTGTGAAAATAATATTGCCATTATTTGAATTTTCGTATATTTGCAATCTATTAGCGGATGTGTCGTAATTGGTAGCCGAGCCAGACTTAGGATCTGGTGCCGAAAGGCGTGTGGGTTCGAGTCCCTTCATCCGCACAAATAAAATTCTCGAAAAATAAAAACCTGTTTCTATCAAAGATAAACAGGTTTTTTTTATTTCTGTTTTAATTATGGTGCTAAAAACATCGGGAAAAAGGATGTTTAAAATGCTCTGTTTATTGATTATTTGTTTCAACAATAAAGATTTAGTCTAGATTTGAAATTCATTTATTATTGCAAAATTAGTATTTTACATAAAATAAAAAAATCATTCACACATTATTGTGCTATTGGCGTTTCAGAATTTATTTTTATTATTACAGCATAATCATATGTGGTGTCAGCAAAAAAACGTCAATAATTTCGATATTCTAGTTTTTAAAACAAATATTATTATATGTTAAGTTGGATTATTTGGGACTATAGCCCTATTGCTTTTTCAATATTTAATCGAGAAATCAGGTGGTATGGATTGCTTTTGGCAACAGGATTCTATTTGGGGTATTATATTCTTCAAAAAATAATGAAAAAAGCAGATTTTTCTGAAGATAAAACAAACATCCTTTCTGTTTATCTTTTCTTGGGAACGGTAATTGGTCTTCGCCTTGGCCATTGTTTTTTTTATGAACCAGGTTATTATTTGAGCCATCCATTAGATATTTTTAAAGTTTGGGAAGGTGGCTTGGCAAGCCATGGCGGTGGATTAGGGATTTTTATAGCTGTGTGGCTTTTTGGTAAAAAATATAAATATTCAATGCTTGAAATTTTTGATAAAATAGTTATTATTATCCCTTTGGTAGCTGCATTGGTACGAATTGGAAATCTTATGAATTCGGAAATTTATGGTACATTCACCAATGCCCCATGGGCTTTTACCTTTACGAGGATTCAGGATTCTGCGCTTCTCCCTCGCCATCCAACACAGATTTATGAGGCTTTGGTTTATTTTATGATTTTTGGCTTATTAATGTTTTTATATTTCAAAAAAAATTATTCTGTAAAAGTCGGCTACCTAATGGGCTTGTTTTTAGTTTTGGTTTTTACATCGCGTTTTTTAATAGAATTTATTAAAGATGTGCAGGTAGAATGGGAAAAGAATTTGCCTCTTGATATGGGTCAAATGTTAAGTATTCCATTTATTATTGCAGGGATTATTTTAATTAGAAACGCATGTAAAAAAGACAATGATGCCGCTCTAGAAAGCACTAAAAAAGAAAAACAAGCCTGAAAAGTAAATTAAATTTATGTCATTCAATGATTTTTATATTAAACATAAATTTCTTTTTTGGAGAAGTATTTTAGGCTTGTTTGTGATGGTTTTTATTTTATTTGAATCGTCTTTTGGTGGCGATTTTGATATTTTTATTTCTGCCTCAAACGATTTTTGGAATGGAAAAATCATGTACGAGATTAATTATAATCAATGGTATCATTATTACTACAGCCCCTTTTTTGCAGTTATTCTCAAACCTATTACGCTTCTGCCTGAATTTGTTTATGTTTTTATCTGGCTTGTTTTTAATGTGTTTTTTGTTTTTAGAATATGGAAAATTATAGGTTCCTATATCAACAAAAACTCTTTTCCCAAAAATATCAAAATTGCATTTGCTTTATTATCTTTCTTTTTTGTGATGCGCTTGCTACGTGATAATTTTCATACAAAACAAGTTACAATTCTAATTCTTTATCTCTCATTAGAAGGGATTTATTTGATTCAAAACCAAAAAAAATTCAGTGGTGCATTTTTAATAGCATTGGGAATTAATATTAAAATTATGCCGATTGTTTTAATTCCATATTTGTTTTACAGAAAACTTTGGAAACAGGCGCTTTTGGTGATACTGTTTTTTATATTGTTACTTTTTATACCTGCATTATTTGTAGGTTTTAATCACAATCAATTATTGCTGGAAGCCTGGTGGAAGCTAATCAATCCAACAAATTCAGAACACATGATAGACGTTGCTGAAAGAAGTTTTCATAGTTTAACAACATTGTTGCCAACCCTTCTCATGGAAAAGGTTCCTGATATTTATGCCCTTCCATTAAAAAGAAATATTTTGAATCTGAATGTTGAGCAAGTAAATATTTTTATCAATGCGGCAAGAGCATTAATGATATTCATTACTCTGATTTTTTTACGATCAAAACCCTTTAAAACTGCTGAATCAAAAATGCATACTTTATGGGAAATTAGTTATATTTTGTTAGTTGTGCCGCTTATTTTTCCCCATCAACAGCACTATGCGTTCTTTTTTATTTTTCCATCGACAACTTATTTACTTTATTTCATGTTTTATATGCGGATTAACAAAAATGAGGCTTTCAGTAAAGGAAAATACAAAATTGTTTTTGTTTTTTTATGTGTGATTTTTTTAACTATCAATCTTAATTTTTTGCTTGGACAGTTTCAAGTATATTATGATCATTTTAAAATTTTGACATATGGAGCTTTGTTGTTGATTGTCCCTTTGCTGATATGCCGTCCGAAATATTTTGAAAACCTTTAGTTCACTTTCAAAATCGAAGTATACAGGCTATTGTATTTATGAATAATTCAAATTAGGTTTGTGAAAAATTTTACTGATGATAGAATATTTTAAAATAGTTCTCAAATATATTGCTCCATATAAAAAATATGCATTCTTAAATATCTCATTTAACATTTTAGGAATCTGTTTTGCTCTCCTCTCTACAGCCCTTGTGATACCATTTTTACAAATATTGTTTGAAAAACAGACAATGGTTACCAACGCTGTTCCATTTGCTCTAAATGTAGATTCTCTCCGACATAATTTTTACTACTTTATGAGTATGTTGATTATTGAAAAAGGGAAAGGAACAGCATTAGTAATTGTGAGTTTACTTGTAATAATGATGTTTTTCTTTAAGACATTTTTTATTTTCATGGCGAATTATTTCATGGCACCTGTTCGAAATAATGTTGTGCGCGACCTCAGGGGAAAAATGTATGATCGGATTTTAATTTTGCCTCTTTCATATTTTTCAGAATCTCGGAAAGGTGATATAATTTCACGAATATCTGGCGATGTGCTTGAAATAGAATGGTCTATTATGAGCTCATTAGAAATGGCTTTTCGAGACCCTGTCAACATAGTTATCTTTGTTGCTGCATTGTTTATCATGAGTCCTACACTAACAATTTTTGTATTTATCCTGCTTCCTGTTAGTGGATTTATTATTGGTATTATTGGAAAATCGCTTCGAAAAACATCAATGAAAGCACAGGTGAAAATGGGCGAGCTGATGTCAATACTTGAAGAAACACTTACCGGTATTCGTATCATTAAAGCATTTAATGCACAACATTCGATGAGTGAAAAATTTCTAAAAGAAAATAAAATTTACACTGTTATTGCAAATCGAATTATGCGAAAGCGATATCTTGCATCGCCCATGAGCGAATTTCTTGGTGCTGCTGTGGTTGTAATCATTATGTGGTATGGCGGAATGCTTGTTTTAAATGGTTCAGGCGATCTTTCTCCTGAAGTATTTATTGCTTATTTAGCTGTTTTTTTTCAATTGATTTCTCCGGCAAAATCATTTTCTACAGCTTTTTACAATATACAAAAAGGAATGGCATCTATTGACAGAATCAATGAAATCATTAATGCAGAAGAGGTAATTGTTGAAAAAGAAAATGCACAATCAGTAAAAGAATTTCATAACGAAATAGAGTTTAAAAACATTACATTTAGTTATGAAAAAGCTGAAGTGTTAACAACAATAAATTTGAAAATACAAAAAGGGAAAAGTGTTGCACTTGTTGGTCAATCAGGCTCAGGAAAATCTACAATAGCAAATTTATTGCCCCGTTTTTATGACATTAAACAAGGTGAAATTTTAATAGATGGAACACCCATTAAAAATCTTCGCATTAAAGATCTCCGTGCATTGATGGGAATTGTAAACCAAGATGCCATTCTGTTTAATGATACTTTTTTTAATAACATTGCTTTTGGCTGCGAAAATGCGAAAGAAGAAGATGTGATTGCTGCTGCAAAAGTTGCTAACGCCCATGATTTTATTTCTGAAACAGAAAAAGGTTATCAAACAAATATAGGCGACATGGGCAATAAGCTTTCCGGTGGACAACGGCAACGGATCAGCATAGCGCGCGCCGTACTGAAAAATCCCCCAATATTAATTCTTGATGAAGCCACATCTGCACTTGATACTGAATCTGAACGCATAGTGCAAGATGCCCTTTTAAAATTGATGAAAAACCGTACATCAATTATTATTGCCCATCGCCTTTCTACAATAAAAAATGCTGATGAGATTTGTGTACTCCACAATGGTCAAATTGTTGAGCGCGGAACACACGAGGAACTTCTATTCTTAAACGGTTATTATAATAAATTATATTATTTACAATCATAAAAAACAATAAAGATTTACCTTTTAAGAAGGTGGTCTTTAAAATCAGAATAAAATTGTATGTTTTATAACGTGAATTTTTCTCAAAGCAGCCCTGCCTCAAACCTTTATAAAGCAGTTTATAAGTTTTCCTTTGTTTCTTTAAATATTTTATAATTTTGCGAGGTGTTGGAATTATATTTTTATAAATATAATTCCAACAAATGCAGTAACATGTCTGCATTAGATATTCACTAACTT
>JAVHQG010000361.1:0-8515 GCA_036171035.1 Bacteroidales bacterium | reverse complement strand
TTAAAATATACACACCTGTGTTAGCTGGTTGTCAAGTTTTTATTTGTAGTGCAAGGATGCTTTTATAAGTTCAGTGCTATTACTATAAGTTCTGCAATATCGTAATTAAAGATTTCTTCTTCTTTCTTTTTATACTTCAATCCATCAGACATCATTACCATGCAGAATGGGCATGCAGTGGCAATAATATCGGCACCGGTTTGCAGTGCCTCCTCTGTTCGTTCAATAAAAATCTCCTTGTCACCCTTTTCTGCTTCTTTAAACATTTGCCCGCCACCGGCACCGCAACATAAGGCATAACTTTTATTTCTGTGCATCTCAACTCTAATAGAGGGAATTGCATCTATTACACTTCTTGGCGAATCGTATAGATTATTTGCTCTTCCAAGGTAACATGGATCATGATATACTATTTTTTTGTTTTTAAAAATATCATTATCCACTTTTAGTTTCCCATCATTTATTTGTTTTTCAAGAAACGACAGATAATGAACCACTTCATAGTTCCCATTCAAATCAGGATAATCATTTTTAAAAATATTATAACAGTGCGGGCATATCGTAATAATTTTTTTTACATTATATTTTTTGAATGTTTCAATATTCATCATTGCCTGCATCTGATATAACATTTCGTTGCCGGCTCTTCTTGCGGGATCTCCTGTGCAGGTTTCTTCAGCCCCTAAAACAGCATAATCAACTTTAAGATAAGTGAGCAATTTTGTAAAAGCACGGGTAACTTTTTTATATCTGTCGTCAAATGCGCCGGCACAGCCCACCCAAAAAAGAAATTCAGGAGCATGACCTTTTGCTGTCATTTCTGCCATAACTGGCACATTGATAGTTATTTCTTCCATAATTTGAATGTGTAAATTATTTGTGCTTTGATTACAAATTTTTCCATTAAAGTGTGTTGAGGTGCATTTTTTGTTAGGCTTTGATTGCTTTTATTGTTAAGTCTTTTGTCCAAATCAATCGATCTTCTGGAGAGAATTGCCAAGGTGCACCGTTGTTTTGAATATTATTAAACATAGCATTTAGCATTACCGGAGCTGATGATTCTTCCATTACCAAATATCGTCTCATATCAACAATAAATGTTGGATGATTAATATTTATCGGACATTCGTTGGCGCAAGCGTTACAGGTTGTACATGCCCATATTTCTTCCAAAGAAATATAATCCCGTACGAGCGATTTATTGTCAGAAAACGATTTGCCATATTTTATTAATTCTGGTCCTTTTTCATCCATTCTTGCACGAATATCCATCATGATTTTTCGAGGCGACAATTTTTTTCCGGTAATATTTGCAGGACAAACGGAAGTACAGCGACCACATTGTGTACAGGTAAGTGAGTCTAAATAATTTTTCCATGAGACATCTTCAATATCTTTTACACCAAATCTATCAGGAATAACATCACTAGCTGGTGGAGCGTAAGCCAATATTGGATCCATCATTATTTTAACCTCTTTGGTAACATTGTCCATATTGGGAAGTTGCCCCAAAGGATCGAGCCTGCTTAAGAAAACATTAGGCACAGATAAAAATACGTGAAAGTGTTTGGAATAGGGGAGAAGGTTTGCAAAAATAAAAATCAAAAGTATATGTGACCACCAAAATATTTCGTGTCCGATATGCAATCCATAAGGAGACATCCCAATAAACATAGAGCCAAATATACCGCTTACCGGGTATGTGCCTTTTAACTCAGAATAATGGAGTGCTGCATAAAAAGTATTCATGCCCATTAATGTAAACATTAGCAAAAGGATAATGGTAAGTGCAAGAAAAGCATCTTGATGATTTCTGTGTGACATTTCAATTCCATCAAAACGTTTTACATGGAAAATTGTGCGCCTAAAAAGAAAAATAAGGATAAAAATCCAAATCAAAAAAGCAAACACATCGCCCGCTGCAATAACAATGTCATAGGCAGGTCCTGTAGCGGCAAATACGCGATCGGTTCCTAAAACTCCATCAATAATCATTTCCGCACTTCCAATCAGGATTACCACAAATCCCCAGAAAACCAAGGCATGCATTACACCTGAAAAAGGAAATCTAAAGATTTTTTTCTGCCCAATTGCAATTTTAGCAACAAGCCAAATACGTTTGCGTAAATTGCTTATTTTAAAAGGTTTGGTGAGTTTAAATCGGGCAATAAGATTTTTTACAGTATATGTAAAAATGCCAATTGTAAGAAGCAGTATGGCGGAAAATAGAATTTGTTTCAACATCACTACATTGTTATATTCAATCAGGTTCTAAATATATATTATTTTCTAATATTTAGCAATTGAAAATAAAAACATCACCGAAAAATAGTAAATTCGCAAGTTTCAGATATAACACGTATGATATACGAAAAAATTTTAGAGCAGCAAAAAGCAGGTAAAAAATTATATGCGGTGCTGATTGATCCTGATAAATATACATCAGAAGCACTGATTATAACTGCTGAACTGTGTAATTATTCTAGTGTTGATTTTATTTTTATTGGAGGGAGTTTATTGCTCCATTCACTCGAAAATTGTATCACAACATTAAAAGCACATACAAAAACTCCCTTAATTTTGTTCCCGGGAAGTTTACTACAGGTCAGCAATAAAGCGGATGGGATTATATTTTTATCTCTTATTTCAGGGCGTAATCCGGAATTTTTAATTGGTAATCATGTAATTGCTGCACCAATGCTTAAAAATACAAGTCTTGAAATTCTGTCAACAGGATATATTTTAGTCGGTAGTGGCATCACTACTTCTGTTGAGTATATGAGCAACACAACCCCTATCCCACATAATAAGGTTGATATTGCAGTAGCAACTTCTCTTGCAGGTGAAATGATTGGAATGAAAATGATTTACCTTGAAGCTGGTAGTGGAGCCCCAATTACAGTAAGTAATGAAATGATAAGCGCAGTAAAGAAAAGTGTGTCTGTTCCCATTATTGTTGGAGGTGGAATCAAATCAACCACTCAAATAAAAGATATTTTGCATGCTGGTGCCGATATTATTGTAACAGGCAATGTCCTTGAAAATGACGTAAATAAAATCACTGAATTCTCGGAATTAATACATAATTTCAACTAATATTTTTATGAGAATTTTGTTTATTGCGATGTTTATTTTGGTCACATTTAATGTTTATTCACAAAATAATTTAGAATCAAATGACTCGATTTCAGTGATTGGAACTGCCCTAAATGCAAAAGCAGGTGCTGTTATTAAAACCACTTATGGGAAAACTTTTTACATTGAAGATCTTGCATTCTGGCCAGAAAATTTATATAATAAATCTGTAACGGTTAAAGGGATTTTAAAAAAGGAAATATTTAAGCAAGAAGATATAAAAGACGACAAAGGAGAATGGCGTCAAGGAATGGTTGGCGAAAAGTTAACAATAATAAAACCGAAATGGAAAGAAAGGTAGTGTAACTTGAAAATTTCATATTTAACTATATTTTCGAAATAAGATGAAAACGATTCTATTTTTTATACTTGGGACTATTGCGTTCAAAAGCTTTTCACAAGGGAAAGGCTCTTTTTCTGACCCACGAGATAAGAAAACGTACAAAACAGTACAAATAAATAACATTGTGTGGATGTCAGAAAATCTCAATTTCAAACCAGAAGGAGAAAGTTGGTGTCCGGGAGGAAAGGATGATAATTGTAACAAATTAGGTCGCTTATATAAATGGGAAGTAGCAAAAAAAGTTTGCCCATCTGGTTGGCGTTTACCCACAAAAGAAGAATTTGAAGGATTGGTAGAGACTGCAAAAAAGGGAGGTGCAAAAGCTTTTAATAGCTTGAACACAGGCGGTTCGTTAAGTTTTGTGAGCCAATATGCAGGATCTCGTGGCGACAGTGCAAACACAAGTACAATAAAATATTGGGATTTTAATACTGCAGCCTATTTTTGGTCAGCTACAGAAGGGAAAAACACGTACTCTTGGCTTTTAGGCATTGACAGCAAAAAAAAATTTGCTATTGTTTACAGTGACTACAGAGAAGATGCGATTTCGGTTCGTTGCGTAAAAGAGAAATAAATATATTAAACAATTTAGCAGCCAATGTATCTAGAGATAACCAAACGCTGGATTTCAGATGTGCCTTCCCCAATTTGTAATAATCTCTGATCGCGATAGAACCGTTCAATATCATAGTCTTTCATCAGCCCATATCCTCCATGAATTTGGACAGCTTCATCTGCAACTTCTTTGGCTACTTCAGAACAATATAGTTTAGACATCGCTGCTTCTTTTGCAAATGGCTTAAGGTTATCTTTTAACCAACAAGCTTTGTAGAGGAGATTTCGGGCTAGTTCAATTTTCAGAGCCATATCAGCCAGTTTGAATGCTATCACCTGCTGTTTGCAAATTGGTTTGTTGAACTGTATTCTTTCTTGTGCATATTTTAATGCCAATTCATATGCTCCCTGTGCAGCACCAAGTCCCATCGCTCCAATAGAAAGCCGCCCACAATCCAAAGTACTTAACATTATTTTTGATCCTTCGCCGCGTTTTCCTAACATATTCGATTCAGGCACTTTACATTCATCGAAATATAATTCAGCAGTATTTGATGCACGCCACATCATTTTATTGTGCATTGTCTTTGCGGTAAATCCAGGTGTACCATTTTCAACAATGATAGCAGAAAATTCTTTTTCTGTACCCGATTCGCTCGATAAAACCTGAACTGTAGATCCTAGCGTGATTTCAGAAGAAGCATTTGTGATAAAAATTTTTGAACCATTAATAGTCCATTCTCCATGGCTTAATTTTGCATTGGTTTTTGAATTTCTTGAATCGGAACCGGCATTGGGTTCTGTCAGCCCAAATCCCCATAATTTTTTTCCACTACAAAGAATCGGAAGATATTTCTTTTTTTGTTCCTCATTTCCAAAATAAAAAATTGGATTCATCCCAAGTGAATTTCCTGCAGCTACAGTTGCGGCTTGAGAACCATCAATTCGAGCAATTTCTTCTACAGCAATAATATATGACAAGTAATCAAGTCCCTGACCACCATATTCTTGCCCTATAACCATTCCAAATAAGCCTATTTCGCCCATTTTATGAGTTAATTCAACAGAAAATTGCTGTTTTTCATCCAGCTCTTTTACCAGTGGTTTAATTTCTCTTTCAGCAAAATCTCTTACGGATTCTCTAATCAAGTGGTGCTGTTCGTTTAAAAATGGATAATCATTCATATTCTTTAAGATTTAGCCCTTCATTTTGGCTGCCCATGGTTCGATATGTTAAATACGTTGCAGTGCAGAATCATTCAGGGAAACATTATTATTTATTATTCAATATTTATTATTTTATCTCAGGTTTTGACTCCGCTCAATCTGCGACTTATCATTCACTACATTTCTACCTTTTCAAAGATTTTGGTATTCTTCCAGTTTTATTACATTCTGAACGAAGTTTTCTTCCTACAATACGTTCTACCATTTTTCCTGTTTCAAGTATTTTATCAATATCAAGGTTTGTTTCAATCCCCATTTCGTCCATCATAACAACAAGATCTTCCGTTGCAACTAAACCTGTTATAGAAGGATCAGCATAGTAATAAGCACCTGTTCCGGTCACAGGGACTCCATCTACAAAATTAGCCGGTTGTCCACCAATACCACCCATGGAACTTTCATAATTAGTCATTCCGGCTTGTAAAGCAGCGAGTACATTTGCTAGACCCCAACCACGTGTTGTGTGAAAATGTACAATATGTTTATCAGGTTGTTGGAACTTTTCCAAAAGCATTGAAAAATACTTATATATCCTGTCTGGCGAAGCACTTCCATCATGGTCTGCATGTTCAACATCGCTTGCTCCAATATCAAACCATCGTTGTGTAAATTCAAGTGCTTTAGACATTTCTGTAGGACCTTCAATCGGGCAGCCCCATATTGTGCTTACAGTTCCATTTACTTTTATTCCAACATCATGAGCCATTTTAATATATTTTTCAGACATCTTCCAGTATTCATCAAGAGAGAGCCCACAATTTTTTACATGATGTGATTCGCTAGTAGAAACCATTAGTAATATTCTATCCGGACCCCAACCTTCCTTTCGTGCTTCAATGGCACGTTCAATCGCTTTTTCACGAATGGTTACGCAAGTAAGACTAACACTAGGCAACAGATGAGCAATTTTTTTACTTGATCGTAGTGTCTTCATTAATGGAACAGCATCTTTAAACTGTGGCATTCCTATTGGATTTCCAAGATTTGTGACTTCAATATGCTTAAAACCACAAAGTATCAATTGTTCTGCAAGCCAAAGCTTTGCTTCAGTAGGAATAAATTTTTCCTCATGTTGAAAGCCGTCTCGTACTGTAATATCTCCTATAGTTACTTTTTTTGGATAATTCATAATAATTATTGAAGTGACTTTTAACGGTGCTAATATATAAAAAATGTTTTATGTTTAATAACTGCGTTAATGAGTTTTGTGAAAAATTAGAATATAATAACTTATTTTACATATATTCTTTAAATACACAGTATCACAATTTTATCCCCAAAAGTGTAATATCATCTGTTTCGTCATTATCTCCAATCCAGTCTGATATTGTTTTATCAAAAATATTTTTTTGTTCAGCAGGTGGTTTACTGCAATTGGCTGAAATCAATTGCTTTACATTCTTTGCATAGAATTTTTTATCGAGCGAGCCTCCAAACTGGTCTGCATAGCCGTCACTCATCAGATAAATAAAATCTCCTTTTTGTAATTGAATAATATGATTAGTAAAAGGGTTCATCCGTCCATGAATTCCAATGGGCATTTTGTCTCCTTTTAGTTCATAAAATTCAAGGTTTGTAAGGTTTATAAAGTTATTTTCAATGTGCTTTTCATTTGTGCCTGTGCTATTAGTACAGTAAATAGAACCATACAACAAATTATAAACTTTTTGATCACACTTAAAAGGTGATACATAAATTATAATTTCATTTCAGGAATATCACCTTCAACAATTAATTTGCCTTCGGTGGCTGCAATAATTTCTTCAACTGAGACACCAGGTGCACGCTCAATAAGTTTGAAGCCATTTGCAGTAATATCCAGAACAGCTAAATCTGTTACAATTTTTTTCACACATTGCACACCTGTGAGTGGGAGTGTACATGCTTTCAGCATTTTAGATTGTCCTTTATTTGTGTGCTGCATGGCAACAATAATATTTTTTGCTGAAGCTACAAGATCCATTGCCCCGCCCATGCCTTTCACGAGTTTCCCGGGAACTTTCCAACTGGAAATATCACCTTTTTCAGATACTTCAAAAGCACCCAAAATTGTAACATCTACATGACCACCTCTGATCATCGCAAAACTAGTAGCTGAATCAAAAAAAGATGCCCCATCATTATATGTTACAGTTTGTTTGCCTGCATTGATAAGGTCTGAATCAACTTTATCGGGATAGGGGAACGGACCAATACCAAGCATTCCATTTTCTGACTGTAGTGTGACTTCAATTCCTTCCGGGACATAGTTTGCAACAAGTGTAGGTATTCCAATCCCAAGATTGACATAGTCTCCGTCTTTTAATTCCTGTGCAATTCTTTTTGCTATTTGATTTTTATCGAGTGCCATATTATTTATTATTTATGATTTGTCATATTGAGCCTGTCGAAATGTACGATTTACAATTTGTCTCATTGAGTTCTGAGCCAGTCGAAGGGTCGAAGGGTGCGATTTTGATATTAAAAACATCACGCTTTAGTAACTGTTACCTGTTCAATACGTTTTTCATACTCAGTCCCCTGAAAAATTCTCTGTACAAAAATTCCGGGTGTATGGATACAATTGGGATCTAACTCACCAGCCGGAACCAGTTCTTCTACTTCCGCAATTGTAATTTTGCCTGCCATTGCCATCATATTATTAAAATTGGCAGCAGTATATTTATATATAAGATTTCCGTGAGTATCACCTTTCCAAGCTTTCACAACTGCAAAGTCCGCATGCAATGCTTTTTCAAGGATGTGCATTTTCCCATTGAATTTCCGTTCTTCTTTTCCTATGGCTACTTCTGTTCCATAACCTGCAGGCACGTAAAATGCCGGGATTCCTGCTCCGGCTGCTCGGATGCGTTCGGCAAGAGTGCCTTGTGGATTGAGCTCAACTTCAAGTTCCCCAGATAACATTTGACGTTCAAATTCAGCATTCTCGCCAACATACGAAGCAATCATTTTCCGGATTTGCTTGTTTTTTAGTAATAGCCCTAATCCAAAATCATCAATGCCACAATTATTGGATATACAAATGAGGTTTTTAATATTTGTTTTTGATAGAACCCTGATAACATTTTCAGGAATTCCGCATAACCCAAAACCGCCGAACATTACAGTCATACTATCCTTTAATCCAAGGATGGCTTCTTCTGCATTTTTTACAACTTTTTTCATGTTATTTTAAAAATTTATATTTTATTTAAGTCGTTACTAACTAACATTTCTCACTTCATTTTTATATTAATCCCGAAGGGATTTAATTTG
>JAVHQG010000360.1:0-1647 GCA_036171035.1 Bacteroidales bacterium | reverse complement strand
ATCCCATCTTCTCCCCAAAGTCATTTCGACCAACGGGAGAAATCTCTGACTCATCAACACATTATTATTATTTTACCTGTTCCATTCTCCCATTTACACTTCCGCTGCTGCTATTTCCACCACTAAACCCTTCGTTCCCTTGCATTGCATTAGTTGGGATTCCAATTCCTTCATGTCTGGCATAAATTACATTTTCCCATTTTGAATTATGTATTTCTCCTCTTAAATCTGAATGTAACAAGCTGAAGTCACGGCTTGAAATATTTGGGTTATAGAATACAAATTTTATGTTTGACTGATTTCTTAATGAATAGTATTGCCATATTTCATTGGGGTAAGCAACCGGATCAAATTTGTTTTCATTCACGGAATTAGGTGAACCATATTGCAGATAAACCCTTCCTCGATCTGACTCGTAGCCTTTTAATATTTGTGTTTTGTAAAGCCGATTTACTAGTTGTACCTGCTCTTGGTATTTTAGCCATTCTCCTTGTGGATTTGCAAAGTTTCTGGCTTGCCAAAAGTTATAAAAAAATTGTTGTGAAAATGGTATAGAATCAGCTCGAATGATGTTCTCCATAAATCTTTTTTCTGCTTCATTTGCTATGGGTCGCACGCAGTTAATATATTCTTTTAAAGTGTCTTTATTTGTTATACTGGCTACAAATGTGTTCACAATATCTGTTGATGCGTAATCATCATTATCCTCTGCTTTTCTTGTTTTACTCCTTTGGAAAAATATTTTTTTTGTTGCAAGTATTTTGTTTTCCCTACTTACGGCTTCAATGCATATAAAATAGTTACCTGATGGCAGATTCTCAATATCAAATTCTGCAAGTAACACATAAACTTCTTGTGGCTTTACTTTTTTATAACGACCATATTCTGTTAGCGGCGTGTTTTTAAATCCTGAAAGAATTGAATATTTTATTAAATATACACTGTCTTTCACAACGGCTGTTGCATTATATATTTCTGTATAAAAAATAAGTTTATTCAAATTGTCCGGATAAAAATCTGCAACGTATGGGTATAAATCATATCCATTTTTTGTAAGAACACTCTGCGTTTTCGACGTTTCGTATTTTTCTAAAAATTGAATGCCTGAAATACTGATTTCATTTATTGGAAAATCTATTGTTATAATATCTTTATATGAATATGATTCTACCGGATTGTGGTTGTCTTCTACTATTAATTCAAAATTATAGATACCTGCCGGTACAGAAATTCTTTGTTGGTCAATAAAATTTGGAAATGTGTGTAAAGTATCGTCAATTTCAGGGCTTAATAAATTATATTTTTTAAACGTTTTAATTTGCCCTTCCTGCTTAAATAGTATTGTTACCAAAACTGAAGCCTGAAATTTATTATTTGCATTTCTTGTGAAAAATACCGATTGCCCAATAGTAGTTAAATAGGTTTCTACATATGGACCTTGTGTGGGAATATTGAAAAAAGAATATTGAAAAAATATCTGCATCTTTCCATAGCTGAAACAACTTGAAAGTGCCATTACTACTGCAATTATAATAACTTTTCTCATATTTGTTATGTTTGTGGTTTCCAAATAAAATTCAAATTTACCCCAAAATAATGATTTATTGAAAAGATAACTCAATTTTTAAAACAATATTATACTAACTA
>JAVHQG010000359.1:0-8532 GCA_036171035.1 Bacteroidales bacterium | reverse complement strand
ATGTCTTCTCCCTCACGGTTAAGCTGGGTGCGATCGTGTGATTTCCAAAATGCCGCCAATAATTCATCGAAACTAATTTTAGTTGAATCGAAAATAATTTGACAAACTTCGGCATGTCCGGTTGTACCCAAACATACTTCTTTGTAGGAAGGATTCTTAACTGAACCACCAGAATAACCAGATTTAACGGACTGAATTCCCTCTAATAGCTGAAACTGAGCTTCAACACACCAGAAACAACCTGCACCAAAAATGGCAGTATCCATTGTACTTGTTTTATCCGTAGTTTTTTCTTCTGCCATAGATTTTCCGGTGCATATTAAGAAATAGAAAGTATAAAAATAGCAAATGCTATTTCTAAAATTCTTATAATTCGTAACTGCTTGCCAATTTATTTTGATTTAAATTCTTTTGAAATTTCTTTAAAATAAGTTGCTATGAATTGAGGATCCTGTTCATTTAATGTTGCGAGATTATCATTATTAAGTATCCATTTATATTGAACTTTTGCATCATCCATTTTATTGTCTCTGGCATCATAAATTGCTTTAAATGAAATGAAATTTTTAGTTCGTTCAGCAATATCGTTTTCGTTTAATTTAGTTATCCAAACGGCAGGATCATTTAATTTAATCCATACCACGATACGCTTTACACTTCCATTGTCCAATAAATGTTGTAAAGCCTGTCCATTTAGCAAGGATTTTTCACCTCCGATAATATTTAGTTCTTTTACATTGATGAGTGAATCGTTAATAAGGCATTCTACCACTGTAGCACCATTGCTATGCGCAATCAGACGATTGAATTTTTTATCTTTAAGTTTATTGAGTTCAGCTTTAGCTTTAGGAGAAGATAATGAAAAAATTTCGGATGGAACATGGCCATCTTTACTACTCGCGGCGTTTTTAGTGGTATTAGCTTTTTTGGGCATTACAAATGAAACAATAACAAATCCTGAATCAGCATCTATTTGAGAAATCATTTCTTTATATGTAATGCCGGTGAACGGGCTTTTTAAACTATCTTCCAATGTTTTATTAGAATCCGGTTCAGTATACATACTCAAAACAACCCCTTCCTTAAGTTGCATTTTTGTTTTTTGTTTTTTTATATTTATTTTAGTTAATTCTTGCTGAACCCGGGCTTTATCTTGTTTAAGTTTAATTTTTTCGCCAGCCATTTCTTTTTGAAAATCATCCCATAATTTTTGATTTTTTTTAAGTGTAAAATATGTAATTATTGAAAGTTTGTCCAAAGTTGGATCAGAATATACAACCTTTTCAAGATCAGTATTAAAGATTTGTATTTTTTCGGAGAGTTCATTTATTTTTGGATTCAGCACTGCTAATTCAGCTGTGGATATTCTGAGTTTTTCTGCAGGATCATTTGCTGGTAAGTTTTTAATTTTTTGACCAATTAACCTTTTTTCTTCCGTCAATTTCACTATTTCACTATTTAATTTTTCGCGTCTATCAGAATAGATTTGAAAATTTGTTTTAGCAATGCCACCGGGGACAATGTTTATTAGAGGCAAACCCAGTTTGACGGTTTGCTGAGCGTAACTAAAGGGAAATATAAACAGGAAGGAGATTACAATTATAGTTACCTGAAAGACCGGATTGCTTTTGTTTTTTCTCATTATTTTGTTATTAATAGGTTTATTGATTTCAGAAAAGGATACAAAACAGCTGATATAAACTGAATTACAAAAATTGCCTAAATTTACAATTTCGAAAAAGATTTGCTATTTGTAATTTTTTTTGCAAATTTACGTTAATTGTTTTATGATGCTAAAAAATCATATTAATAGTTTAAGTTTTTTAAAAGATTTGATATTTTGTTGAATTTTTGATCAACATATTATATTGTTGAGTTGTTTTATTTTTTATACATATAATGAGTGTTTCTTTATAAATGTACCAAAATTGAATACCGTTTTGATTTTGAAAATATTTTTAAAAGGTTAAACGAATACTAATTAAAATGAAAGGGAAGCGACTGATTTTTAAAATTACAGCAACTAAAGTGGCTCTTCTCATAGTTGTATTCATTTCAGTTGGATTTTGTAATCCCTATTTTCGCTTTTCAACTTCCCAAACTTCAGCATGGCTTGCTCCCCCGGAGGCAGACAAAATTAAAAATCCGATTGTAAGCAGTGTAAAATCGATCAATGCCGGTAAAGCACTCTATAGTATTTATTGTGTTCCGTGCCATGGCGAAAAAGGGTTGGGTGATGGGCCGGCAAGTTTGGCAATAAAAACAAAACCGGCAGACCACTCGAGTCAAAAAATTCAGAAGCAAAGTGATGGTGCAATTTTTTGGAAACTTACTGAAGGGCGAGCCACTTTGGAAATGGTTTCTTACAAATTTGTTTTATCCGAGACCGAACGATGGTCATTAGTAAATTTCATAAGAACACTTGCTTCCAAATAAAATTCTCCTTAATTTTTTTTAATTGTACGTAAAAAGATTTTTTTTTCTAAAATTGGTGTACATTTGCATCAACAATAAAACATAAAAATAAATTAATCATATTATGGGAAAAGGAGATAAAAAAAGCCGTAAAGGCAAAATTGCAATGGGATCTTTTGGAGTACTAAGACCAAATAAAAAAGCTAAAGCGGCTGCAAAAAAAAATGCAACACCTGCAAAAAAAATTGTGAAATCTGAGAAAGTAGCTGCACCAGTTAAAAAAGTTGTTATTGATGAAAAAGCAGCAGCTCCTAAAAAAGTAGCAGCTCCAAAGAAACCGATAGTTAAAAAAGCGGAATAAATAATATGCCATGAATCAAAAATCCCTCATTGAATTATTAATGAGGGATTTTTTTTATTTTGTTACTCTCCAATTAATCTTTCTTCAATTCTCTATTTCCTGATTAATTCATTCAATTTTTCCATCAGTATTTTTGATGTGTTATTAAAATACCTTTTTTGTTTGTATGCAACCACCCAACGGATTCCATTAATGGCATTGGTTAAAAACAATTCATCTGCACCCAGTAAAACATTTTGCATAATTGATAATTCATACACAGCAATACGATTTGCCTGGGCAATTTCAATAATCTTTTTACGCATCACCCCATTAATACAACCATCAGCAATTGGTGAAGTGTATAATACCCCATTTTTTACTGCAAATATATTAGAACTTATTGCTTCGGTTATAATTCCCTTATCGTTAAGCAACAGGCATTCATCCAACGCATGCATCTGTTTGTAAATTCCTGCCATCACGTAGATGGCACTATTCGTTGATTTTATTGAAGTCAATGAACCCTGACATTTTTTTATCTCCGAATATAAGTCAATGGTATAACCTTTGAAGTTGAGTTCATAACCATTCTCATTCAATACCGTTGCTTCCATTAAATAAGAAACCGTGTTATCCTCCGGAGCATAAAAACCTCCTTGGTTCCTGTATACAGTAAGTCTTACGCGACCATCGGAAGTTATGCCATTTTTTTTAGCAAGTTCTAAAATAGCTTCTTCAAAAAAAGTTTCGTTAAAAAAAGCAGGGGCTTGCATGTTCAGAAGGTTCATTCCAACTGATAATCGCTGTAAATGAATTTTTAAAAATTGCGGAATATGATTAGTTATACGTATCGTTTCAAACAATGCATCTCCATAGCAAAACGCCCTGTTATTTGCAGTAAACAATGGTTGATCTGCTTGTAAATGAGTCCCGTTATGATTTATAAATTGTTGCATTGATATATTAACAGGCTTAATTATTATATTCGATTATAATTATTTTTGAATTTGCAGATCATAAATATCCTTTTGATTTGTGGTTATAACAAATTTATTTGATTCAAAATTTCTTTCAATGAACTATTGGCTTCGATCAAAATACCTTTCACACCTGCTTTTTCTCCGGCTTCTGTATCGCGTTCTTTGTCGCCAATAAAATATGATTTTGTGGCATCAATATTAAAACGAGCCAATGCTTTTTCTATAAATAGTGAATCGGGTTTACGGCATATGCACCGGCTTACATCGGGGTGATGGATACAATAATAAATTTCAGAAAGGGTGATATTATTAGTCTTAAATTCTTCAATTAAATATTCGTGTAAAACTTCTACTTCAGATTGATTATATAGTTTTTTTGCAACGCCACTTTGGTTTGAAACCATAATGAGCAAATATCCCTTTTGCTGAAATAGTTGCAAAACTTCTATTAAATCCGGTAGAATAACAAAATCTTCTAACCTGTGTGTGTAGCCACGCTCTGTATTTATTACTCCATCTCTATCTAAAAATATCGCTTTGTTCATGATTGCTATGCATTTCGATTCAAGGATGTCTCCTTTTAGGGAGGGAATCCTAAATGTTATAATATGCTCTCAAACCTATTGCATGTTGAAATTTTAATCTTGGGTTTGTTCCAATATTTATTTTTTCATAGGTAGGGCTGTAGAGAAGTTGTATTGTAAATTTAGGATTCATCGTAATGTTAGCACCCATTCCAGCGAATATTCCTAATCCTGAACCAATCGGTTTTTTAACAAGTAAAGCTGATGAATAAGCTGATTGGTTGTAATAACTTGTGAGATCTATTTTCAGACCGTTAATCATTATTTCATTTTTATCGAATTTAGCGAGGGTGAAATGCAATCCGCCTTCAGCAAAAAAATTAATTTTTTCGTTATCTCCCAGGATACGCTGATATCCAAATTGAAACATCATACGTTGTTCGTTACCGGTTATGGCAAAAGTTTTAATACGATCATCAGTTAGCGGGTTCAATCCAATCTGCGGAGTCATAATAGTGAAATTTCCACTGATGTTTAATTTTAAAAAGTTTGCATTTAATAAAACCGCATTCTTTTTATCAACGGAATAGATACAATTTAATCCGACTGCAAAAGCAGGGCTGTATCGCATGTTCATAGGCATATCACTCGCATCAAAGGTCCAGGTGTGGTAATCAACGTTGAGTGTGGTTGCAATTTGGTCGGGCTGACCGGCATAACCGTATCCACCATATTGCATATTGATTTTTTGATTCATCAGACTATTGTCCCAATTATTTTTGTTGCCGTCAATATCAAAACCATAGCCATCATAAATTCCTGCAGTGTATTGATTTGCGAAATAGGAACCTATATACAGCCCGAAACGCAAACCATTTTTAGTTTTTTTTGAAATTTTGATTTCGTTGTCATTATCCTTAGTTTCCTGAGAAATTCCATTCACGCTGATGATAAGCAACAGGGCAAGAGAGGTGATATAAAAAGAATTGAATAATTTCATCAGAACAAAATTAGTAAAAAATCTCACAATGTGGTGAGTGCCAAATACTCGGATTTATATCCAGATGCAATTTTTTAGTATTTATCGTTAATGTCGTTTATTATTTGCCATCGCGCATATTTCGACAAGCTCAATATGACCGACGCGCTGTCAGTCTGAGCTTGTCGAAGACCCTGGGTAGTTTTCAAATTAGAAAATACTCTGTAAAAACGACATTGATTTATCAGTTGCGTTCAAATGCCTTTTCTTTTTTCACTTCTTTTATTGTAAAATCAATTGGATTAGCAACTTTTTCTTTTAAAAGAGCCAATTTTACAACATCAATCATTTGTTCAACATAATGAAATTTCACATCTTTTATATATTCTTTTTTGATGTCATCAATATCTTTTTTGTTGTCGATACACAAAATAATTTCTTTGATGCCGGCGCGTTTTGCTGCCAGTATTTTTTCTTTGATACCACCAACGGCCAATACACGACCTCGCAAGGTAATCTCACCTGTCATGGCTAATTCTTTTTTTACCTTACGTTGTGTAAATGCAGATGCAATTGCAGTAAGCATAGTAATACCTGCACTTGGGCCATCCTTAGGTGTAGCTCCTTCAGGTACGTGAATATGTATGTTCCAGTGATCAAACACTTCGGGTTTTAAACCCAGAATGCTGCTGTGTGCTTTTATATATTCCAATGCAATCAAAGCCGATTCCTTCATCACTTCACCCAAATTCCCTGTTAAGGTTAACTTTCCTGTGCCTTTGGTTATACTGGTTTCGATAAATAAAATATCACCGCCAACCGAAGTCCAGGCTAAACCTGTTACTACTCCTGCAACATCATTGCCCTGATAGCGATCTTTTGCATGTGCTGGTCCCAGAATTTTCAATAGATTTTTTATTTCAACATTCACATTGTACTTCTGCTCCATTGCAATTGATTTAGCTGCATTTCGCACAATTTTAGCAATCACTTTTTCCAATCCTCTAACACCGGATTCGCGGGTGTAATTTTCAATAATGTATTCGAAAATTGAATCGTTCAATATAATTTGTCCTTCTTTTAAGCCTTGTTCGCCTATTTGTTTGGGTAATAAATGGCGTTTGGCAATTTCCATTTTTTCTTCGATGGTATACCCGGTAATTTCAATGACCTCCATTCTGTCGCGCAAAGCGGGCTGAATAGTACTTAATGAATTCGCTGTTGCAATAAATAACACTTTGGATAAATCATAATCCATCTCCACATAGTTATCGTAGAATGAATTATTTTGTTCCGGATCTAAAACTTCTAAAAGGGCAGATGAAGGATCCCCATGAAATTCATTACCAACTTTATCAATCTCATCTAAAATAAAAACAGGATTAGAAGTTCCGGCTTTTTTAATGTTTTGTAAAATACGCCCGGGCATAGCGCCAATATAGGTTTTGCGATGTCCCCTGATTTCAGCTTCATCACGTAATCCACCCAAACTCATACGAACATATTTCCGACCCAAAGCTTCAGCAATACTTTTCCCCAATGATGTTTTACCAACTCCCGGAGGACCATAAAAACAAAGTATCGGTGATTTCATATTGCCTTTTAATTTAAGAATTGCAAGATGTTCGATGATACGTTCTTTTACCTTTTCCATTCCAAAATGATCTTTATCTAAAACTTTGGTGGCAAATTTTAAATCAAAATTATCATTTGTAGTTTCTTCCCATGGCAAATCCAGTAATACTTCCAAATAACTTGTTTGAATGGAATATTCAGCTGCATTCGGATTCATGCGCTCCAGTTTCCCGATTGATTTTGCAAATGCATCAGCAACTTCTTTAGACCACTTTTTTGTTTTTGCACGTTCTTTCATTCCCTGAATGTCCTGTGCAAAGTTATTTTCACCCAGCTCTTCCTGAATGGTTTTCATTTGTTGCTGCAAAAAATAATCACGTTGTTGTTTATCCAAATCTACTTTTACCTTTGATTGAATCTGGTTTTTCAACTCCAGCATTTGAAGTTCTTTAGTGAGGTATGACAATACCAATGTAGCGCGTTCTTTTAAATCAGCCACTTCCAGCATCTTTTGCTTTTCAGCAACAAGTGCATTCATGTTGGATGAAATAAAATTAATAAGGAATGACGGGCTTTCGATATTGCGCAAAGCAAAGCCTGCTTCACTAGGTATATGCGGACTTAATTTAATAATTTGCAATGCCAGATCTTTTAACGATGATGTCAAGGCAATAAATTCCTGATCATCTTTTATAGGTGCAGTTTCAGAAAATGCAACAATGGCAGCCCTAATATAAGGCTCTGTTTGTATCACTTCTTTCAATTCGAAACGTCTTTTACCCTGAATAATCACTGTAGTGTTGCCATCTGGCATACGTAACATTTTTATGATTTGAGCTACAGTCCCTATTTTGTTAAGGTCTTCAAGGTTCGGATCTTCAATGGTATCGTTCTTTTGTGATACAACACCTATGGTTTTATCGCCTTTATAGGCATCTTTAATCAGGTTTATGGATTTGTCTCTGCCAACAGTAATTGGAATTACAACACCGGGAAACAATACTGTATTTTTTAAAGGTAAAATTGACAGTGTATCAGGCACCTTTTCAGAGTTCATTTGGTGTTCATCTTCTGATGAAAGCAGAGGAATAAACTCCGTATCTTCATCCATGATGTCATCACTAAGCATTGGTACTAAGCCGTTTAAATCAAAATTATCAGTCATATCTCTTTGTATTAGTCAATAAAATTAGAAACAATTAGTCTTTGGTTTCAATCGTTATGCCAAGTGATAGTTTTGGACAAATTGGCACTTATTGATTTCCTCGGAAAAAAATCAGGTTTTATATAGGATTTATGGCAAATTGTAAGGATTAGCCGCGAAAAAATGTAGATTTACAAAAAAATAATGAATGAAGAAATTTAAAAACTGCATTGGATGCTATAAAGTACATGTTTGGGATGAAGAGCAATTTATGCATTATGGTTACTGGAAGCAACGTATTTCAAATGTTCTTTGTCCTGTGTGTTTAAAAAAGAAAAACGATGATGATGAATTATTTGAACTGTATCAGAAAGTGGTAGAAAAACTAACAGGAGAATCTTTTTAAATCTATTGTTTTATCTATCCAGATTCAGAAAGCCTTTATATTCAAAATTAGTATCAGAACAATTGGTTTTTCCATTCACAATCCAAAAATAAACTCCTGTATCGGTTATAAATCTAAAGTTTCGGTGCAAATTAATAATCCACTATAACGCTGTCCCTATCTGCCT
>JAVHQG010000358.1:0-8635 GCA_036171035.1 Bacteroidales bacterium | reverse complement strand
ATTTTATTTGCTTCCAATACAATATAAATTTTTCTGACCTCTTATGTAAATTTTACCATCTGTAAAAGCTGGTGTACAATCTGATTTTTCATTAATTTTTGGTTCGCTGATTAATTCAAATTTTTTATCTGCTTTCATAATATGCATGATTCCATTTCTGTCAATCAGATAAATTTTACCATCAGCAACCATCGGTGAAGCATAAAAAACATTATCGAATTCATGGTTCCATAAAAGGTTTCCATCACTGATATTATATGCAGCAATTTCTCCCGATGAAGATGTAATAAATAATAAACCGTTATATGCAACAGGACTGGAGACATCGGGAAGATAGTCGTTGTTTTCCCATAAAATAGTAGGATTTAAACCGATTTTAATTGCTGTCAGTTTTGCATAAGCATTTGCTGCAAAAACAATTCCATTTGAATATGCAGGAGAAGCCCCTATTTCGCCACTTAAGCAATCTATTTTCCATAGTTCTTTTCCGCTTGATGGATCATACGAAGCAACAAATGGTTCATTGTTCACAATGATTTCTGTGCGACCATTATTTTTTACAATTATTGGTGATGACCAGGAAATTTTCCCCGGTCGGGTTGTGTTCCATTTTATGTCGCCGGTGTGTGTTGAAAGTGCAATCAAATTGCGTGATTTACTGTTGTCGTATTGAATAATTAATTTATTCTGATAAAATAAAAGTGATGAAGAATGTCCATAATGATTGGATGGAACGCCAAGGTTTTTTGCCCATAAACGTTCTCCATTAAAATTAAAACAAATAATATCACCATTAGAAAAAATTGCAAAAACACGCTTTCCATCAACCGTGAGTGTGGAGGCAGAATATCCGGTGTCATCTGTTACCTTCGGTGATGTAGTCGGACTACCTGTAATATTTTCAACTGGTTTTGACCAGATCAGTTTGCCTGATAAACGATCGTAACAATAAACAGCCCTTTTGTTTGATTTAGCACCGGAAATAAAAATAAAATTATCCCAAATTACAGGTGAGTTTAAACCAGGCAATGGCACTGTAACTTTCCAACAAATATTCTTACCTGATGCAGCATCCCATTCAGTTGGAATTTTTGTTGCATACGAAATTCCTAATCCAAACGGACCGCGAAATGAAGGGTGGTTTTTTAAAATTAATTTGTCATCCGGGAAATCTTTTTCTTTTTCCTGATCTGAATTTTGAGTTGTATTAGTCGCAATTGTATCTTCAGTATTTTTATTATCAGTATTGTTTTTTGCGATTGTTTTTTCTGACAGATTTTTTTCTATGTTTTCAGATTTATTATTTACTAAAATATTAGTTGGATTTTTGAAATCAGCATATTCCTGATCAGATAAAAAAGTTAAAACTGTTGCGCTTACAATAATTATCCCTGTAGTCAAAAGCAACCAAAATCGTTCATTTGATTTGATGACCCAATAATCGGTTTTTGGATTTGAATCAGAGGTTGGCAGATAATGTACACTCAAAGATCTGTTTATTGTGTATGATATTAGTAGTAAAATAATACTGACCATTAAAAAATATGCACCAATATGAAAATGCCATTGACTGGTGAAAAAAGCCTTTCTGGCCATTAGATCAACAGATCTTATTTCTTGTTTTAATTCAATATCGGCAGGGTTTTCATTTAATTTTTTAATAAGTTTTTCTACCCGATTATTTTCAATTGGGGCAACACTTTTTAATTGAATAAAATTCCATGTTAAAAGCAAACTTACAATGATTGAAAATATCAAAGATATTTTGATAATCCGGTTTGTGATTTCGATTAATATTTTTTTGTTCTGTATTCGCATTTTTATTTTAAGTTGAAATTTCTTTACCAACAGGGCAATATTTAAAACATCTGCCACAACTTACACAAGCTCCACGATCAGGTTCATAGATAGAATGTCTTTTGAAAACAGATAAATTAAATAATGCAATTCCAAGTATCAAGCCAAGAAATGCACCTAGAATCCATGTGCCTATTAGAAATTGTGAACGTATTTTTTCAGCATCTTTATATAATTCAGTTGCAGGTATTCCTGAGCTATTAAAAGTGGTTGCCTCCATTGATACAGACTTAATACCTGTTTTGGTTTCTTTAACAATTTCTTCAGCAAGAGCAACAGAGGAATTCATCATTGACAAAGGTTTATGCAATCTTGATACTAGAAACCCAGAAGAAAAAATCATCACTGGAATTAAAATAATAATTAGCATTAATCTTTTTGATCCTTTTTGATTTTGCTCAACTTTTACTTTTGCAACAGGTTTTGGAATTGCATCAACAGGACATGAATTCTCACATAAATTACACATCACACACTCTGATGGAGTTATGGAAAGATGCCATTTTGAAATTCGAGAAAACCAATTTAATAAAACACCATATGGGCACAAAAATCTGCAATAAGGGCGTGAAATAAAAATACCCAAAACGAGAATTAATACTCCAATAATAAACATGTGAAACGATGCACTCATTCTAAAAAATCCAATAAACGGATCGTATTTGCAAATAATGAAATCGCTGTCAGTTGCAGCAAATAAAATTGCTAGTCCCAAATATAAATATGGAATCACGCCTAACGCTTTTTGAACCCATGGTGAAATTTTTACTTGTTTAAAAATTACCAGATCTTGCAAAGCCCCAAAAAAACAAATACCGGAACAAAAAATTCTTCCAAAAAATAATGAGAAAAGCAAGGGTAGCGTGAATATTAATATAATAGAAATAGGAATCACATATGAATTGTCAAACAACGCTAAAGTTACGTTTTGAATAGATCCAATGGGGCACACACAGCCGTGCTTGTAAAATCCAAAATACAAGATTGATGCAATGCTTGTCAATAATATTCCTGTTCGGGATCTTTTTTTTATAACAAAATAAGTGATCAGACTTAGCATTGCCAGTAAAATAAATACATCTATATATTCAAAGAAAATACCACGTGGCATAGGCGTTTGCGTAATAGGTGGAACGTGTCCGTTATCAAATTCCGGCATCGGAAAGCGTGGTTTCTCAAGTGCAAAAATTTTAATTGCGCCGATTAGAAATAGAAAAAAAGATATTGTTTTTTTTAATAGCATCAGAAATATTAATTTATAAGCAATTCATACTTCGTATTACGCTCAGCATGATTGTAACCTTGAGCGAAGTCGAAGGCTTAAACTTTTTTATTTTTCCATCCACTTTTTAACATATAGGCCTCACTTGCAGGAATGCGTTTGATAGCTTGAGCAGGGCAGTTTCTAGCAATCGAGCACTGATTACAGTTTTTACAGGAATCATGTCTAATTTGAAGATGCAATGAACCGTTTCCAAACGAGCCACATCCTTTCACGCATTTTGCACACCCAATACAGAGTGCTTCATCAATATTATATTGATAGTATGGTTTCTCTACATATTCCCGTTTAAGTGCTTTTACCGGACAAAGTTGATTTTCTGCACCAGTTGATAATTCTTTTGGTTGTGGTACAAAATAGCCGCCACACAAATCACAATAGCCACACATTTTATAGGCATGAACACACTTTACGGCAGATGGAGTTAATACGCAATTAGTAGCGCATCTGCCACATTGTACGCATTTTGCCGGATCTATTTGCCAAACAAGATCTTCGCTCATTGCTTTTGTGATTTCATATCCGGCAACCGAAGCAATTGAGACAAAAGCCGCCGCACGTAAGCCTGTTCGTATAAAATATCTTCGGTTCATATTATTTGTGTTGAAATACATGTATTACTTTGTTTTGTGGTTCTAGCACGTATAAAATCCCTTTGGAATCAATTGCAATATCAAGTCCTTTACTGTTTTCGCTAAATAAATCAGGACCTGCAACAGCACACATAAATTCACCTGATGAACTATATTGTTTCACTCTTACAATTCCTTTTTCAGCAGTAATGAATGTGTTATCTTTCATAATGGCAATGTGCGTTGGGTTGCAACAACCGCAAAACCCATCAAGACTGGCTGAGAATTTGCCAAACGTATTTTTTACTGATCCATCATCATTAAAACATACAAGCAAATGTTTGCCTGGATTTACCACCCATAAATTATTTTTGTTATCCACCGCCACATCAAAATAATAACTGGGAATAATAAATTTTCTGATTTCATCAGTAGTATCTTTACTTCCAAAACGATGAAGCAATTTCCCTTCTTTATTATGTTCATATACGAAGCCATTTTCTGCGTCCGCAACAAGTATTGTATTCGATCGCAGTGCCAATGATGTTATTTCAGAGTTATCTTCAACAGCATTCCATTTATTGATTAAAACACCTTCCACAGAAAAAACTTCTACATGGTTTTCCATGGCTACATATAATAAATTTTCATTGCTTACCGCAATTGCTGTTCCAGTTTCAGTGGTGTTTATTCGTGCTTTTTCTTGGTTATTTAGATCAATTTCCAGTAAAAGACTGTCGCCTGAAACCCAGATAGCATCGTCAGGTCCAATTGCAATTCCGTGAGGGCAACCAAAGTTTATAGGAATTTTTTTTATTTCTTTCCAGCAAATATCTTTATCTGCAATTTTACTGATTGAATCAATGTTTAATTCATATGGATTTTTATTATTATCAGCAGGTTTTCTATTTATAATAAATTTGCCAATTATTACAATTGAAATTGCAATGAATCCTGCGGCAATTATGATTGTAGATTTATTTTTCATTTTTTTAGATCAATGCAATATAGTTTTTTAGAATCGCGTAAAAGCAAGTATCCATCTGCAAAAGCCATAGGTCCCCAGGCATCCTCTCCTTCAAATAATTTCTTTTGTGCAAGTTGTATATATTCTTTTTTTGATGCTTTTGCCATTGTTAAAGTACCATCATCATTAAGAATAAAAAAAATGTCGTTGATAATCATGTACGGTCCTAATCCGAACCTGCTGGTTTTTCCACTTGACCATATTGGCTTGCTGCAATCATCAGGACTATAACACACAAGTTGATTTTTTAAAACACCGGCATCTTTGGGCTGAATACTATATATTAAACCATTATATAAAATTGGTGTTTGCTGTTCTGATGAAATACCTTCACTAGGACTTAATTTTGAAATTTTGTTTACAATAAATTTATCTCCTTGATTTTCTATTTTTAGCACAAGGCTTCCTGCACCGTATCCTGCGGTAAATAAAATTCGGTCTTTTCCTATTGCAATTGCAGTTGGGGCAATAACAGATGGTGTCCATAATTCATATTCCCATAATATTTTTCCTGCATCGTTACCATCGGCAGCAATACCACAAAGTCCTCCAATAGCCGGATAAACGAATATTTTTTTTCCACAAAAAATTATAGCGGTAACACAGGCATGCGACATTTTCCAGTTTTTAAGATTTGGTGTTTCCCAGAGAACTTTTCCGGTTTGGCAATCTACTCCAATCATTAATGCTTTTCCTCCAGGAGCAATTATTGCTATATCGTTAATTATTTGAGGACACTGTCCGGTGTACCAAAATGGTGTTTCAACATTATATTGTTTTTCCAAATCAATAGTCCATAATAGATTTCCTGAAAGTCTGTCCATGCACATTACATGACAGCGTGGTCCTATAGTTAAAATATATTTATCATTAACAAAAGGGATTGTACGTGAGCGACCATGATTCCTTTTTATTTTTACTTTATACCACCGCTTCCAAATTTCTTTTCCTTCAATCAATGAAAAGCAACGGAGTGCATCTGCTTTTTCTTTTTCATCGTAATCGAGAATATAAATCAAACCATCATAGATTGCAGGTGCAGCATGACCATCACCTAACTCAACGGACCAAACTATATGTGGGATTTTTGCAGACCAGTTTTCATTTAATTGAATATTTGTTTTAACAATATTATCAGAATTTGTTCCCCTAAACTGTGGCCAGCAACCTTTTAAATCTGATTTATAATCGGTAAATTTTTGAAATTTATCTCCAATTTTTACTAATTCTTCTTTAAATTTTTCAGGAGAAATATTGCGTTTGTCAAGACCTGGATTATTTTCTTCAAAATTTATAGTTGGATCTTTTAAAAACCAAGTAAACAGGAGAATCCCATACAACGAAACTAAAATTCCGATAGAAATAAAGATATATTTTTTATATGTTGTAGGGTTGATCAAGTTTGAAGTATTGAAATAGAGTTATACTTTGAACGGGCATTAATTTAACAAATTAAATAATGTATATCATTGATTTTATTGTACATAGTTAAAATATAATATTAAGATTACAACCGTTTAAAGTATATGTTTGCCATACTTCGACATTTCTGCAAGCTTAATGCGACGCTCCGCCCAGTATGACTAAAAGTAATAATTAATAAATTTACTGTCGATAATAACTATTAATTTGATTCTTTAATATCATATGCCATAAGCACATTTCCATGTCGAACATATAGAATTCCGTTATTAATTACCAAATGAGCCCAGTGTTGTTCAAGTCCTAAACTAATTTTAAATTTACTTACAATTTTAAATCCCCCTTCCAAAGGTTTAATTAGCGCAACCTCCCCTTTTTCACTATAAACATATAGCATCCCATCTGCAGAAATAATATTCCCCTTTGCAATTTCTTTTGATTTTTGTTTAACTTCTCCTGTTTTCCAGTCGAGGCATTGCCATGCAGCATCTTTTTGACCTGATCCATAAATAAATTCATTTACTAAAACTACTGCACCTATTTGATTATCGAGCGATTCATTTCTCCATTTTTCGGTAACTTTTGTTCCGTCATCAGAAATTTGTAGCATGATTCCACCAGAGCCATACCCACTTACGCAATAAAGCATTCCATCCTTATAAATTGGTGTGTTTGGATGAACCGACCATGTATTTGTTTTTGGATAGAACCATATGAGACTTCCATTTTCAGGATCAATGCCTAAAATATTATCAGCGGTGATTGTTACAATGATGTTTTTCCCTCTATGGTTAATTATAAGTGGTGAGCAATATGCTGATTTGTCTCCTTTGCCTTTAGAAGTCCAAATGGTTTTTCCATCATTTTTGTTCAATGCAATAATATTTGTATTGCTGCCACCGGCTGAAAATATTACCTTCTCATCAATCACCAGAGGCGATTCGGCTATACCCCATTTGGGAATAGTAGCTTTGAATTCTTTTTGTAAATCAACAGACCAGATAATTTTTCCATCGGTTGCATTTACACATGCTGCCACACCATAACTGCTATGCAGATAAAGCTTATTGTCAACAAAAGTGGGAGTAGTCCGTGTGCCTTCATATGATTCAGCCCATTCATTACCATAAATTGTTTTCCAAATCTGTTTCCCGGTTAAATCCATTGCAAATATAATTCCTTCTCCGTTTACAGATCCTGTAACGAAAATTTTATCTTTTGTAATAATAGGGGATGAAAAACCTTTGCCAAGTTCATCAAAATGCCAAAGAATTTTTGGACCTGATTCCGACCATTTTTTTAGTAGGCCGGTTTCGGTATATATCCCATCGCGGTTCTGTCCACGCCACTGTACAATGTTTTGGGAAGATACAAATAAATTGATATAAACAAATAGTACAATCAAATATATTTTATTACAGTTCATCATTTTCAATTAAATAAAGCTATGAAATTAATATTTAATCTGTTTGTTGAAATTAATTTTACATGAAAATTATCAGATTGTTATTATTGCTCTTGTTTGATATTATATGCTTGCATGATATTTCCATGTCTGATGTACAATACTCCATTTGCAATTGCAGGATGTGCGAAGTGTTCCTTTGAACCTTTTTTTATTTTGAATTTGCTTATTAAAGTCATCTTGCCATTTTCAGGTTTTATTAGTCCGACTTCGCCTTTAAAATTATAACAATAAAGCATGGAATCGGCCATAATTGTTTGTCCTTTGTCAAATTTTAACGTATCAGAAAGTACTCCGTTGCAAGCATCAATGCTTCTCCAACTCTGCTTTCCAACACCGCTTGCATAAATGAAATTTTTGTATTTAATAAATCCGGTAAAAGCATTTCCAAACTCCTGATTTTTCCATAAAACTGTTATTTTTGAACCATCTTTAGATAATTTTAATTTTTCTGTTCCATTGCCTGCTGCAGCCATATAATAGATATAATGATTCTCTAAAACATTTTCATAAAAAGGTGTATTTCCATGGACATCGCCTTCACCTTCCTGCTTTTGCGACCATAATAACTTTCCATCTTTTATGTCAATTCCAAGAATTGCATGAAATGAAAAAGTAACCAACAAATTTCTTTCGGACAGTTTTATAATAATTGGGGCACAATATGAAGGTTCTTCTCCAACACCTTTAGATATCCAAACAATTTTTCCCGTGTTTTTATCCAATGCAACTATGTTTGTATCAACTCCACCAGGCATGCAATATACATTTTGTTCATCGACCAATAATGACTCGGAAAAACCAAATCTTGTATTTTTTCCATGTAGATTTTTTATCATTTCAATAGTCCATTTTTCTTTGCCATCAACAGCATTAAAACAAGTGATTTTACCAAATCCTGAACATATATAAATTGAATTTTTATAGATGGTTGGTGTTGTTCTTGAACCTGGAAACATTCGACCCCATTCTTTGCCATAAGCTTTTTTCCAGATTTGTTTTCCTTTTAG
>JAVHQG010000357.1:0-8651 GCA_036171035.1 Bacteroidales bacterium | reverse complement strand
ATGATTTTAATGTAAACATAAAACATATAAATTTTACAGGGCTCTGTTTGATGGGCAGAATTTATTTGGACTGGAAAGCCAATAATGTGGAAGCTCTGATTTCTACACAGAAAAAAACAACAAATAGAGAAAAATCAGAACAATTCGGCATTTTAAAACAAAACTTCAATGCCAATGGGAATTACGATTATGAAGATAATGCGTATGTTTTATTTAAACGTTTTGAACAAAAAGCTGATCTTGAAGAAGCATTACAGGGAAATAAAAAAAGTGCCATTTGGCAATATCCTTTGTTTGGTCTAAAATGGTTACTATATGACAAAATGGGGAAATATGCCACTGATCCTTTTAGAGTACTTTCAAGTGCTATTTTTACATATGTATTCTTTAGCTTGTTACACTATATAATTCCTTTTTTTTACAATAGTGCATGTTATAATTTTCCTAGCCCGCCAGCAAATGAATTAGCCCGTTTAGGCACTACTTTTTATTATAGTGCTATTACATTTTTCACAGTAGGATATGGAGACATCTATCCGATATCAACATGGTCGAAAGTTGTAGCAGCAATAGAACCATTTTTCGGAACCTTTATGATGTCTTATTTTACGGTAGCTTTTGCAAGAAAGATTTTAAGATAAAACCTGAATTGTGCAGTAAAGCAGATTCAAGAAATTATTTTTTCTGTTTTCAGCAACCCAATTATCTTTGAGAAAATTTCATCTGGAGACAAGATTGATCCACCATCGTCACTACATTTAATTGTTCTAAAATTTGAATCTTTTTGTGCTACTGAAATATAAATATTTTTTACCCGTCTTTGAAATTCAAGATTCATTTCATGAATATCTTTATTGCCTTTTAAATATGTTCTGTCATCGCCACTGCGCTCGGTAGTCAGTTTCTTTTCAGTAAAAGTAAAAGGGACATCTAAAAAAATATTTAATATTGGTTGTGGGATTTTAAAATGATTAAATTCTAAATCAATAATCCAGTTTTTTAATTTTTCAACTTCAGTTTCCTCAATAACCTTGGAACATTGGTATGCAATATTAGAATTGACATATCTATCAATAACCACTAGATTGTCATCAGCCAGCCACTGTTCTATCATACTTTTTGCATTGTTTCGATCTTCAGCATAAATCAGGGCAACAAGGTATGGATTCACCTGTTCTAAACTGCCAAACTCACCTCTTAAAAAACTAGAAATCAGATCGCCAAATGGGGCATGATCGAGTCGAGGGAAATGCAAATATTTGAATTTAATATTTTTCGTTACCAAATAATTTTGCAACATTTCAATCTGAGTTGATTTACCCGATCCATCAAGCCCCTCTATTACGATAAATTTCATGTAGAATTTCGGATTAATATTAATTGTCTCACTATAAAATTAAATTAAATCACTACAGTATCAGTAACTTTCAGCCAACCCACATTCCCATCAGGAAGTTTTATTTTATACCAATCATTTATTTTGTCTTGAACAGCCACTTTTAATCCTTCATGGATCACAAACAAAACTGTTCCGTTTTCATCGGGAGAGCTCTTCACATTAACAGTTGGAGTAAAAACAATAGCCTGTTTGTTACTGTTAACCTCTTTTTTTTGCTCCCAAGAGCATAAGAATGTAATAAGCGAAAAAGCGAGCATCAATGTACTAGACCAAAATGCAATCTTTCGAACAATTAAAACACGCATAAATAAATAAACCGATAGTAATACCAAACATAGCACAAACCCCATAATACTCCAGATTGCCCAAGTATCAGAAGAAAAAATACCTGTAAATTTACCAAGCCAATTTGAAATAAAAACTTGTGGAAGCACATCAATTTTATCAATAACATATCTCCTGCAAAGTTCTAAATTGAAATTAATATCCTCATCATTTGGAGCTAGCACTTTCGCCCTTTCATAATTTAAAATCGCTTTCGAATATTGCTTTGTTTTATAATATGAATTGCCAAGATTATAATAAATCTCTACAGCTTCAACCCCTTTTGCAAGAATGTTTTCATACGATATAATCGCTTTATCAAACTGTTTATTGGTATATTGTGAGGCTGCGCTGTCAATAACAACAGAATATTCATCTGCTCTTGAACCAATTGAACAGATAATAAAAACACAGAGAATTAATATTTGCTTCATGTTATATGTTTTTCTTATTATTTATCTTAATTTATTTTCCAATTCTCCAATAATGTCACTGGCTTCATTATAAATTTTATCCATTTGAAATGCGTCAGAGGATGGTGCAAAATGAGCAAATTCGCAATTTTCAATAAGCTGCATAACATTTGTAATAAGCTCCGGATTCAATTGATGCTTTTGTAAATGACCAAGAGCTGTTTCCCTTGACAAATCTACAACAGGAATAGAAAGTTTGTCGCTCAAATATCCCCATAATGCTTTTAAAATTTCGTTATAAAATTGACTTTTATCGTTTTGTTTTAAAAATTGTGCAGCAGTTTTTAATCTTTTGCGAGAAATTTTATTTGCTTTTTTATTTTTTACCAGCACAAGGTTTGCATTCTGCTTTATTTTTTCACGCATCACAATATAAAGTACAATAAAAATTGCAAGCGATAGGATATATAAAAAGATAAAAAGCCACGATCCAAAAAACAATTTTCCTTTTTTCTTTACTTCAAATTTATTTTTCTTAATAAACCTAATATCACTTCCAATAAATTTCACATCCTCTTTAGTCATACCACTAACAACTGTTGCACTTTCATCGTCGTTGCCCTTATCAACGTGAATTTTAAACTCATCTGACGTTACATTTTTATATTGTTTTGAACCAAGATCAAACCAAGTGAATTCAATTGGTGGAATGGTAAAATCACCGGAATGTCTAGGAATAATAAGGTATTCAAAAGTTTTACTTCCAGAAGCACCTTCTGTAGAACTCTTAAAATCATTTGAAATTTTTGGATCATATTTTTCAAAATCCGAAGGGAGTTTTACATTTAAGGTATCTATCAGTTTTAAATTTCCAGTGCCTGAAATTGTTATTTTCAGAGTAATTCCATCATTTGTTTTAACTTTTTTTGTATTGATGTTTGCTGTCATATTAAATTTACCAATTGCACCACAAAACCCATCTGGAGCATTATCCGGCAATTGTTTTACATTAATTCTAACTTGTGGGCTAACAACTTTTTTCTTCACGTTTTGATATGAACCAAAAAAATCGTCCCAAAAATTTTTGTTTCGAACTTGCTGCCGAACCACACATTCCAGCTCGAACGGCTCAATAAACAATTCTCCACTTTTTTGAGGATAGAGAACTACTCGTTTTAATAATCCAACATTGTAAATTTGACCATTAACATTCTCACGTTGTAAGTTCACATTTGAAGGAGTCTCCATATCTTGCGAAAAAAAACCTTTAAAAGAAGGGAACTTCATATTTTCAAACCCTGCCAAGCTTAATTTTGTATAGACTTTGATTGTAGCCATCAACGGTTCCCCTCGATACACATTTGTTTTATCAACATTTACCCGCACAAATAATTCGTCACCCTTAACATCAGCCATCGTGGTATTAGCTGTCCCTTTATTCCTTTGCTGATTTTGCACTCCATTCCCGGAACCCTTAACAACTTCAACCGAAAGAGGGTTTGATTTATACTGTTTCCCATTGACAGTGATTATTGCTGAACCAATCGAATATTTGCCAATTTTTATTCCTTGTAATATATATGTATAAGAAAAAGAGGAACTTTGAGAAACCTGTCCGTTTATAACCTGCATACTCGTACTTGATGAAGTGCTTGGTCCGGAAAGCACATTAAAATCTTTAAGCGAAGGCATTTTTAAATCAGATCCTTTTGCATTCACAGAAAAAATCAAACGAAACTGTTCGCCCACTTCGACAACATTGGTAGCTTGTGCCGTAAACCTCACATCCTGTGCTGATAGATTACAGTAACTTATAATGATAATAATAATACCTATTAATTTTTTCATTTTTGCCTATTTTAATGGCTGCGAATTTAATCAATCACAAAATAAAAATCTAAATTTTTTTCTGGTGAAAAAAACGCAGTGAAAAAATATTTATTGTATAATTCATTTTAATTTCAAAAAAAAATCAAAAAAAAATATTTTTTTTCATAAAAAAATAAATGTTTACAGGCATAAATATATTGCTATTTACCTGTTGTTCAATTTTTTTTAGATAATTATGAAATAAATTTTTGTATTTTTTTTATTAACATGAGAAAATCCCTATGAAATTTGAAAAAAAGATATATAACTTTGGACTGTTTTATAGATAACATTTTAATTGAATTATATAATGGCAAAAGTAAAAGGAGCAATCGTTGTCAATATTGAAAGATGCAAAGGTTGCGAAGTTTGTATCCCTGCATGTCCACAGGAGGTTATTGGATTAGCAAAAGAAGTAAATGGAAAAGGATATCATTTCACATTTATGAATAAGCCCGATGCCTGTACTGGTTGTATGAACTGTGCAATTGTGTGTCCCGATGGTGTAATTACGGTTTACAGAGTAAAGGAATAATATTAATAATCTATTTAAGAATCATAGTAATGAAACGAACATGTTTACGAAAACAAAAAAACAAATGAAAATAGTAAACATGGAGTTCCATCTGATTTTAAAAAACAAAATTATTTACAGATGAAAGAACTAAGATTAATGAAGGGCAATGAAGCCATTGCAGAAGCGGTAATACGTGCCGGTGCTGATGGATATTTCGGATACCCTATCACGCCTCAAAGCGAAGTGATGGATTATCTCTTTGCTCAAAAACCGGAAGAAAGAACCGGAATGGTAGTATTGCAAGCAGAAAGTGAAGTTGCTGCAATCAATATGGTTTACGGTGGTGCAGGCACAGGGAAGCGTGTATTAACCTCATCCTCCAGCCCTGGTATCAGCTTAAAGCAAGAAGGGATCTCGTATATGGCAGGAGCTGAACTGCCTTGTATTATTTTGAATGTAGTAAGAGGTGGACCGGGTTTAGGTACTATTCAACCCTCTCAAAGTGATTATTTCCAGGCAACCAAAGGTGGAGGACATGGAGATTATAAATTATTGGTATTAGCTCCTGCATCTGTTCAGGAAATGGCTGACTTTGCCGGGTTAGGCTTCGAATTAGCCTTTAAATACCGTACGCCTGTTATGATTCTTTCCGATGGGATTATTGGTCAAATGATGGAACGAGTTGAATTGCAGCCACAACAACCACGTTGGACTGATGAACAGATTGAGAAAATAAGCCCATGGGCAGTTCGTGGCAAAGGAAAAAAACGCGAAAAAAATGTAATTACAAGTTTAGATCTTGATGCACAAAAACAAGAAATTCACAATCAGCATCTTCAGGAAAAGTACAAAAGTATGGCAGTAGAAACGAGATATGAATGTTTACAATGCGATGATGCAGAATATCTTTTAATCGCTTATGGTTCAGTTGCAAGAATTTGCCAAAAAGCAGTAAATATTCTTCGCTCAAATGGAATCAAAGTCGGATTATTACGCCCTATCACATTATTTCCATTCCCATCAAAACCTATTGCTGATTTAGCACAACATATAAAAGGGATATTAACTGTAGAAATGAGTGCCGGTCAAATGGTAGAAGATGTTCGGCTCGCCGTTAACGGCAAAGTTGCTGTTGATTTCTATGGCAGAATGGGTGGAATGATTCCATCACCGGAAGAAATAGTAAGAGCATTAAAAAATAAATTAATAGGAGGCTGATCAAATGGATATAAAAGATATTATTCAAGAGAAAAATCTTGTTTACAAAAAAACCGCTTTACATACAGATAAACCACTCTCCTACTGTCCGGGTTGTGGTCATGGTACAGCGAACAGACTTATTCTAGAAGTTATTGAAGAAATGGGCATACAAGATCAAACCATTGGAATTTCTCCGGTAGGTTGTTCTGTATTAGCTTACGATTTCATGGACATTGATATGGAAGGAGCTGCACACGGAAGAGCTCCGGCAGTTGCTACAGGAATAAAAAGGCTCAATCCGGATAAATTTGTTTTTACCTACCAAGGGGATGGAGATCTTGCTGCAATTGGTACTGCTGAGACCATTCACGCATGTAACCGCGGTGAAAACTTCACTATAGTTTTTATCAATAATGGTATTTATGGAATGACAGGTGGACAAATGGCTCCTACAACACTTCCCGGTATGAAATCGTCAACATCTCCTTACGGAAGAGACATTAAGACAATGGGAAATCCATTAAAAATCACGGAACTTGTTGCACAATTGCCTGGAACCTATTATGTAACCCGCCAAGCAGTTCACACTCCGGCACATGTAAGAAAAACAAAAAAAGCATTACGATTTGCATTTGAAAGCCAAAAATTAGATAAAGGCATTTGCTTTATTGAAATTGTTTCAAACTGTAATTCAGGGTGGAAAATGGCACCAGTTAAAGCGAACGAATGGATGGTAGCTAATATGTTTCCGTTCTTCCCTTTAGGGGATATTAAAGTTCCTGCCAAAGAAGCAGAAAAAGATTAATAATTTAATTAAAGAATTCAAATCTATTAGAATATGACCGAAGAAATAATTATTGCCGGTTTTGGTGGACAAGGCGTTCTCTCTATGGGAAAAATTTTAGCCTATTCAGGGATGATGCAAGAACAAGAAGTTAGCTGGATGCCATCATATGGACCTGAAATGCGTGGTGGTACTGCCAATGCAACCGTAATATTAAGCGATGAAAAAATCAGTTCTCCAATATTAGCCAAATATGATACAGCAATTATCCTAAATCAACAATCCATGGATAAATTTGAATGTACCGTTAAAGAAGGTGGTGTGCTTTTATATGATCCCAATGGAATTACAAAACATCCAACCAGAAAAGATATTCATATATACAAAGTAGATGCATCAGCAGAAGCTGCTAAAATGGGTAATACAAAGATTTTTAACATGATTGTTTTAGGTGCTTATTTGAAAATCAAACCAATTGTGAAATTGGAAAATATTATTAAAGGATTGCAAAAATCACTTCCAGCAAGGCATCATCATCTAATTCCTGAAAATGAGGCAGCAGTTGCAAAAGGATTGGAAATAGTTCAAAAAATAAGCTAAAAATATTTATCTCTCAACACAAAAATGCAGAATAATTAAATTGTTCTGCATTTTTTATTACCAAAATAATTGTATCATCTGTAATATATGTTAACTTTGCAACCTTAAAAAAATAAGTTAAATTTAAAAAATTAAATTATGCCCGCAAAAATCAGACTTGCAAGACATGGAAAGAAGAAAGCTCCTTTTTATCACATTGTGATTGCTGACGGCAGGGCGCCACGTGATGGCAAATTCATCGAAAGGATTGGGATGTATAATCCTAATACCAATCCAGCCACTATCGAAATAGATTTCGAGAAGGCATTGAAATGGCTTCAAAACGGTGCTCAACCAACAGACACATGCAAAGCAATTCTTTCCTACAAAGGAATTATTTACAAAAATCATCTACTGAAAGGTGTTATTAAAGGAGCCTTAACAACAGATCAGGTAGAAGTTAAATTTGCTGAATGGACTCAGGCTAAAGAAGCAAAGATTCAGAATAAAAAAGACAAACTAGTCAGAGAAAAAGATTCTGAATACAAAAAGAAAATTACTACCGAAGAAAAAGTAAATCAGGATAAAGCTGTTGCTCTTGCAAAGAAATATGCAAAAGCTGCTGAAGCTGAAAAGCAGGAAGAAGCTCAAGAAGAAGCCTCCCCTGAAGCAGAAGCTCCAACAGAACAAGCTTGATCTGTGGATAAAGACAATTGTTTTTATTTAGGAACTATTTTAAAAGCACATGGTGTTTTTGGAGAATTGGTTCTGAAAGTAGAAATTGATTTTTTTGATTTATTGATTGATGAACTGGAATCAGTTTTCGTTGAAATAGACGAACAACTGGTTCCTTTTTTTATTTCTGAAATTGACTATGTAAACGAAGATACTGCAATTGTTCTTTTCGATGATTTTGTTGGTAATAAAGCAAAAGAGTTTATAGGTTGCAGCGTTTTCTTACCAAATAATCTTCTTCCCGGTAACAACTCTCTCAAACCTGATTTAGCTCATATAAAAGGATATCAGGTAATCGATTCTAATCTTGGGGATATAGGAATTGTTAATGATATTCTACAATATTCTTTTAACTATATCATGCAAGTAATGAAAGGGAGTAATGAAATCCTCATCCCTGCTTCAGAAGAAATTATCAATGAGATTAATGATGAAAAGAAAATAATCAGGGTAACTACGCCTGAAGGATTAATTGATATTTACATTAAATAGTGTCTGTCCATAATGTCCGATAGCTGCGTTACTCTCGTCTTTCAAATCAGTCATGTACACAAGTACACTCCTTGATTTTCAAAACTATGAAAGCCTCATTCTTGACATTTTCTTATCTGACACTGAGCTTTCTTGCAAGAACTATGTATTAGACTCATAATTCAACTTTGAGCCCTCTCCGAAAAGTCTATTTTTATAAATTTTAGCATTTTTTACCCTTAATCCCTAAAGGGAAAACGCTGAAATTCAGTGTGCCTTTAAAGTCCCCTTTAGGGGATTTAGGGGTTAACCCACATTGCAGTTATGAGTCTGTAATATTCTGATAATAAGAATTTTCAT
>JAVHQG010000356.1:0-1677 GCA_036171035.1 Bacteroidales bacterium | reverse complement strand
CAGATACATATGCACCTACAGCTTTTGGTGATTCAGAAAATTCTATTGTTGTTGTTTAAACAAAAAACACAAAAATAAAAATAGCCCTACAATTTTGCATGGGCTTTTTTTATGGCAATATTTTCATTTTTTTACATTTATGCAAAAAATTATCCTATGACAACTAAATCTTCAAAAACAAAAATTATAGCAACCTTAGGACCTGCCTCTTCTCCACGGGATATTCTGAAACAAATGTTTCTTGCCGGATTAGATGTTTGCAGATTGAATTTCTCTCACAGTTCGCATGAAGAGCATCTTCACGTAATAAATACAATTCGAAGTTTGAATGCTGAATTGGGAACAAACGTGGCAATTCTTGCTGATTTACAAGGACCAAAATTGAGAATAGGAGAAGTTGAGAACAATGGTGTGCTATTGGATGAAGGTGCAGAAATATTGTTTGTAAACGAGAAATGTATAGGCACAGCTAAAAAAGTATATATGACCTATCAGCAATTTCCCACCGATGTTAAGGTTGGTGAATTTATTCTAATTGATGATGGGAAACTGAAACTACAAGTTATTGAAACTAATAAGACTGATTCAGTGAAAGCAGTCGTGATAAATGGAGGTATGCTAGCTTCAAAAAAAGGAGTAAATTTACCAAACACTGTTGTCTCTTTGCCCAGTATGACTGAAAAAGATACGGAAGATGCGATTTTTGCTTTAGATCAAAATGTGGACTGGATTGCTTTGTCATTTGTTAGAAATGCAACAGATATTCTTGATTTGAAAAATCTTATTAAACATAAAAAGAAAAACACATCTGTAATCGCCAAAATTGAGAAGCCTGAAGCTTTAGCTGAGATTGAGAATATCATTGATTTGTGCGATGGGATTATGGTGGCACGTGGAGATCTTGGCGTAGAAGTTCCTTTTGACAGGGTGCCGATGATTCAGAAACAAATTGTGCAAAAGTGCCATGCTGCCTGTAAACCTGTAATTATTGCAACACAAATGATGGAAAGCATGATTACTACTTTTCGACCTACTCGTGCAGAAGCTACTGATGTTGCAAATGCTGTGGTTGATGGAGCTGATTGCTTGATGTTGAGCGGTGAAACTTCTACAGGGAAATATCCTGTTGGCGTTATTGAAGCAATGCAAAGCATTATTCAGTTTACAGAGACAAATGGTTACAACTATTATATTACACATTCTCCAAAGGAATTTAATCGTACTTTTTTAACAGACTCAGTTTGCTATTCGGCTACAGAATTGGCAAAGCAAGCCAATGCTAAAGCAATTGTAACATTTTCTAATGCTGATAATGCTGCACTAAAAATTGCAAGTTACAGACCAAATTGTGATATTTATTTCTTTACCAGTAACAAGGAATTGCTGAACAGAATGTCGCTTGTCTGGGGGATTAAAGCCTTCTATTTTGATGCTTATGAAACAATTGATCTGGCAATTGGCTACACAATAGATTTTTTAAAACAAATGGATTTACTTTTTGCTGATGATATGGTTGTTCATGTTGCCAGCACTCCATTTCATAAGAATGACAGAGCCAATATGATGAAACTTACTTATGTGTGATAATTAGTGTTCGTCCATAAAGTCAGTGTCTGATTCAAAATGTTCGAGTTCAAGGCTTTCGACGTTTTGAAAGTCAGGAGTTTACTGATGTAA
>JAVHQG010000355.1:0-1684 GCA_036171035.1 Bacteroidales bacterium | reverse complement strand
TTAATAATTAGATGCATGTTATATATGTGATTTCAGGTGGCACCACAAAGAAAGCCTGAAACAAAAGTTTCAGGCTTTTCTATTTGTATATACTTTGTAAATACTATCTTTGCAACTAATAAAATAACGGAAATAACAACCTTTAAATATAAAGAATATGATTAAAATTTCACATGACATTGTAAACCATGATGTATTAAAGAAAGCCGTAGATCGTTTTCGCAAAAAAGGAGTAATACTGCCAACATTTGCCCAAATGCAAAATCCGGAACTGATTCCTGATAAAATAAAAGATAAATTAAAAAACATTGGTCTTTGGGAATTGCATCCGCTCAACCTTTTTAGAATCAACTGGCATAATGAGCCAAAAGAAAAAGGCGGATTATATGGGAACGTGAATTATCTAGAACTCCCCAGTGAACTTACCGGCGTAAAAGCTAAAATTGTGTTATTACTTGGAAAGTGGTTTCCAACCGGAGCACATAAAGTAGGGGCTGCATATGGATGTCTTGCTCCACAAGTTATTACCGGAAAATTTGATCCAACATACCACAAGGCTGTGTGGCCATCAACAGGGAACTATTGTAGAGGAGGTGCTTTCGACTCATATCTAATGGGTGTTACGGCTGTTGCAATTTTGCCTGAAGAAATGAGTAAAGAACGTTTTGAATGGCTCAAAGAAATTGGAGCAGAAGTTATTGCCACACCGGGCTGCGAATCAAACGTAAAAGAAATCTATGATAAATGCTGGGATATCCGCAGAAATAGAAAAGATTGTGTCATATTTAATCAATTTGATGAATTTGGGAACTCCTGTTGGCACTACGAAGTAACAGGTCATGCAATCGAAGAAGCTTTTCGTCAAACTAAAGGAAAAAATCTAGCTGCTTTTGTTTCAGCAACAGGTTCAGCCGGGTCTATTGCTGCCGGTGATTATTTAAGAACAAAATTCCCACATATTAAAGTTACTGCATCGGAAGCGTTACAATGCCCTACCCTGTTAAGAAATGGATTTGGCGGACATCGGATAGAAGGCATAGGCGACAAACACGTTCCATGGGTACATAACGTAAAAAACACAAATGTGGTTACAGCCATTGATGATGAGGATTGCATGAGAATTTTCCGACTTTTCAATGAACCGGAAGGCAAAAAATATTTAAAATCTATCGGATATGATGAAAATTTTATTGAAAGTCTGAATCAACTTGGGATTTCCGGTATTGGAAATATTTTATCTGCAATAAAATTATCGAAACATTTTGAGATGACAGAAGATGATGTGATTTTCACAATGGCTACAGATTCTGCCGTTATGTATGGTTCAAGATTAATTGAACTCGAAGAAGAAAAAGGAAAATATAATCAGTTGCAAGCTGCTAAAGACATGGAAAAATGCCTGTTTGGAACTACTTGTGATTATATGAAAGAGCTTACATATGATGATCAAAAAATGATTCATAATCTGAAATATTTTACATGGGTGGAACAACAAGGAAAAGAAATTGAAGAAATTAACCAGTTGTGGTATGATCGCAATCTTTGGTCTTCAATATTCAACCAACCTGCAAAATGGGACGAACAAATCAATAGCTTTAATGAAATGACAGGCTTGCTGAAAACTTTGTAATCGTATTGTGAATTTTAAATAAAATCGAACACAAGCCAACATATTTTCCAATAT
>JAVHQG010000354.1:0-8734 GCA_036171035.1 Bacteroidales bacterium | reverse complement strand
CACACAACCTCGCTCAACCTGTCACAGGCAGGTTGCCGTGAAAGCCTCATTCTTTACATTTTCTTATCTGACACTGAGTTTTCTTGCAAGACACTAGATACGTATTTTTGTTTTATTATTAATCAAAACCTCACAAACATGAAAACAATTATAAAATCAATGCAATAATGATAGTCTTTATTTGCATTTCCAATAGTTTTTCATTTGCACAGAAAAGCGGTGTTTTTAAATCAATGAAAAAACAAATAGGTTTTTGCAACCAAAACTATTTATTTTCGTCTTGAAAAGAAATTAAAGATAATTGGAAGAAATTTAATGTTAAAATTAAGTTAATAGTGCAATAAAATTATTAATACTTCCGTTTTAATCCTATCTTTGATAATAAATAAAACTTTGTTTTGAAAAGAATATTATCCATAAGCCTGATTTTTTTGCTGATTCTGTCAACAACGGGCATATTTATTTCAAAACATTATTGTAACAATAGGTTAGTTTCAGCGTCCCTTTTTTCAAAATCAAAAAGTTGTTGCGGTACAAAATGCAACACCTGCAAAAATGTAACCTTTGCTTTTAAACTATCTCAAAAATTCATTGATACAAAAACATTAAATTCAAATGTACATATTACAATTGCTCCGCATATTGTATATTTAATAAGTTTAATTTTTTCATTTCAAACCAGCTTTATAGCTGAAACAGTACGGGCAAAATCACCACCAATTAAAGATTGTCTGCTTATACTGAACTCTACTCTCAGATTATGATTGCTTAACGCAATTCATGGTAAATCCCTACAGTTTTATCTATCCAATTTATTATTTCGGCAAAGTATTTATTGCTTTGAATAATAGGAATGGACTACCACAGGGATTAAGCCATCAATCCTACAATTTCCAAATTATTAATCTTATTAAATCATTGTATGAAGAAATATTTCATGTCTGTAAATTTTTATAATATTTCACTTGATAAAACATCAGATTCAGTGCAATGGATATTCCCTACAGGAGAATATGAACCGGAATATTTTTCTTTAGCTTATATCACTCAAAATACAAATTTTTACTGGTCTCACGATTGGACAACACCTGTAATTTCATGGAAATGTTATCATAATTATTATTTAAAAGATTTAACAGGCCTGTATTTTTATGGTTCAACTTTTCCTGTGTTTCATAAATTTCAAAATCTCAGGAATATTTTTCCTTTGCTTCGTTATGGTGATACCTTAAAAAATACCTCACGACAGTTTGTTCGCGGAAATATAGGCGACACAATTTATGTTACTTATGTTAAAGACACCTTAGTTGCTGATGGCTGGGGAACTGTTTATACACCTATTGACAATTATGATGCAATACGGATTTATACCAAAGAAACAGTTTGGGACAGCATTTATGTTAATGGAATTGGTCAGCAGGTTAATTTTCAAAGTGGTAATTATTACTATAAGTGGTATGCAAAAGATAAGGGTTTTCCTGTAATGCAGATTAATAAAGGAATCCTTGAAAAACGCTCAGATTTCCAGATTGCATGGTTTTACTACGAAAAGCGTTACAATGCCGGGGTACTAAATATTAATCTTCCACATTCAGGGGCAATGGTAGTCCCAAATCCGGTTACTCAGGAAACAAAAATGTACGCTTATTATTTACGATGCGACATCTAAAGAATGTAAGCTAGAGGAAAATATAATTTCTGATGAAATCAGTATTTCAAAAGAAAATTTTAAGGCGGGGTTTTATTATTTCAGAGTCATTGGAAAACAGGGATTATAAGCCAGTGGGAAATTTATTATCAGTAATTAATAATTTATATAACTCAATAAATTTTAAATAGTATGAAAACAAAAATTGGTTTTTTAGTATGTGCGATTGCAGCAATTGCACTGATTTCAGGATGTATGAAAAAAAATGTCCTTCCTGTGGCAAAGCAGCCGGCATCAGAACAGAAAGTTAATTTAAAGAAAATGCAGTTTTCTTATGACAATGCAAAAGCATACAATGATTCACTTGTTAACTGCAAAGACTCAACGCATAACCACGCAACAATGGCACACAGGTACGACAGTTGTTATCATGCAAATGATTCGGTGTTTACTAAATGCCATGCAGAAATGATGAACGGTAACAATAACATGATGGGTAATGGCGGTATGATGAGCGGAACCAGTGGAATGATGGGAGGCAACGGCGGTATGATGAACGGCAGCGGTAATATGATGGGCAATGAAAACAGCATGTGTACCACAACCAACCCTGAATTAAATACGCTTATGGGAAATATGAATACATTAAGGGAAGAGCATTTAAAATATCACCGGATAAAATAAGAAATAGTGGGGTATACCTTTTTCGGCCATTCTGTAATGTTTCTGGTACATTCATTACAGAATGGTTTTAAACTGTTAAAATGAAAAAATTTTAAATTAAATTTTTTATGAAAAAATTAGTAATTACATCATTATTCCTCTCTGTTGTATTCAGCTTAACCCTTTTTACAGGTTGCGGGGGTACAGCAAAACAAGATGAGGGAAAAGCAGAATCAGCCAATAAAACAAATGTTTTTTACACTTGTCCCATGCATCCAAATGTCAAAAGTAAGAAAGATGGCAAATGCCCCGAATGCGGTATGGCATTGGTTGAAGCATCTTTAAAATCAAAGACAGAAACTATTGGTGTGAATGGCAATTGTGGAATGTGCAAAGAGGCCATTGAAGGGACATTGGGAAAAAACAAGGCCATATCTGCTGCATCATGGGATGAATCCACAAAAAAACTTACTGTTACTTATGAACCGGATAAAATCACAATTGACCAGATTCGTCAACTGGTTGCTGATGTAGGATATGATACTGATAAAATAAGGGCAAAAGATGAAGTTTACGAAGAGTTACCCGGTTGTTGCAAATATGTTAGAAAAAAGTAAATATTTCCGTTAAGCAAGGTTAAATTAATTTTTAAATTAATTTAAATTTGAAAAAAATATATACAGATGAAAAAACATTTATTTATTATTTGTGCAGGACTAATCGTTTCTGTTACAAGTGTTTTTGGACAACTGCCCCCGGTAGCACAAGCATTATATGATTCTGCATTTGCCCAAAACCCGATGCGAGGACAATATGCAATAAATAATGGAGCAATAGCAATGTCAACTGCTGATGGTAATTCGTTTTATCTTAAATGGTTTCCTCTAGGAGGAACACCCAATAGCCATCCTTTATTAGTAACACTGCATGGAACTGCCGGCAATGCATTTGATGAATTTTATCTTTGGCACCAATATCTTGCTGCAAAAGGTGTTGGGATAATTGCAATGCAATGGTACAAAGGATATTCAGTACCCCATCCTAATGAGTATTTTGATAATATTAAATTGTATGAGTATATAGATACTGCCTTAACACGAATACAATATCCTTCTAATAAAGCTTTTTTTCATGGATTTAGTCGCGGTTCTGCTATTTCATATGCAATAGCATTTCGTGATGTGCAACCGCCCAAAGGGAAAAATTATTTTTGTACAATAATGTCAAACTCAGGACGACCTAATCCTGATTCAACTTATTTATATTCTCAAATCAACTCTGGCATGTATGGGCACACTTTCTATAACGGAAAAAAATGGGGTATGTATTGTGGTGGATTAGACCCGGGAATTGAGACTAGGTGTCAAGCAATGGATAGTGCTAAAGTGTGGGTCGAAGCAAATAATGGAGTTGTTGGTTTATTCATTAGTGATGATACTTTAGGGCATGGCGGGCTACAACAGACCCCCACTTATATTGACTCGGTATTAAATTATTATTTGTCATGTTATTTAACAGTTTCAATTCCCGAGTTTGAAAATTCTAAAAACTATAATGCCAAAATATACCCAAATCCATTTTCCACGCAGACAACATTGCACACAGACCTATTTTTCAAAAACGCTTCGGTGATAGTTTACAATTCCTTCGGTCAGACAGTAAAGCAGGTAGACAACTTCTCTGAACAGACAATCGTTCTTCACCGAGACAATTTACCAAGCGGACTGTATTTCATTCGACTAACACTAGACAGCAAAGTAATTGCAACAGACAAATTAGTAATCACAGACAACTGAATTATAGCAGGAAGAAATGCCCAGCTATTAACGGTCGTCTGGCTTAATGGCGGCTAACACTTTTAGTTGCAAGTGATTTCAATTAATTTTCTTTGTTCTGGCAGGACAATGACGAAGTTCTAACTCCGCTACTGCATCAGCCGGTAAAACGTTATGGGCACGTTTAAAAAACGACAACAACAATGAGGACAAAAACGAAAACAGCATAAATAGAAAACATAAAATCATGAATATTAAAATTTAACAAAATGAATAAACTACTTCTAATAATAATAATTTCCTTATCTACAACTTTTGTGAATGCTCAATGGCAGCATACTAACCTACTTTATGGTGGTTACATTTTCAGCATTGCTTCTGACGGAACAAACATTTTTGCGGGGACTGATGGTGGCGTGTTTTTATCAACCAACAATGGCTCTTCATGGACTGCTATTAATAACGGTCTGACAAATGTTTCTGTCACGTCATTAGCCATAAGTGGTACAAATATTTTTTCAGGAACTTTGGGAGGTGTGTTCTTATCGTCAAACAATGGTTCTTCATGGACAGCCATCAATTTAGGCTTGACAGATACTGCCATCTATTCATTAGCCATAAGCGGAACAAATATTTTTGCAGGGACTAATAATGGTGTGTTTTTATCAACCAACAATGGTTCTTCTTGGTCTGCCATAAATAATGGCATGGTAAATTCTCATGTATATTCATTATCCATAAACGATACAAATATTTTTGCAGGAACTTGGGGTAACGGATTATTTTTATCAACTAACAATGGTTCTTCTTGGACTGCTATCAATAACGGTTTGCCAAGTACTTATGTGAAATCATCAATTGTAAGTGGAACAAACATTTTTGCAGGAATTTGGGGTGGAGTGTTTTTATCAACAAACAATGGAAGTAGTTGGTCTGGAGTCAATAATGGTTTGACAAGTATTGATATCAGGTCATTAGCCATAAGTGGAACAAACATTTTTGCAGGATCTTGGAATCAGGGTGTGTTTTTATCAAGCAACGATGGTAGCAGTTGGACTAACGTCAATAATGGTTTAACAAGTACTACTATCATATCATTAGCCATAAGCGGAACAAGCATTTTTGCAGGGACTTATGGTTCTGGTATTTATAAAAGAACATTATCCGAATTAACCAGTATAGAAAGTATAGAAAATAAAAATAACATAATTGTTTTTCCCAATCCTACTACTGGAAAAATCAATGTGCAATGTTCAATAAACAATACTCAATTTTACAGCATGGAAATCTTCAATGTTCTCGGAGAACGTATTTACAAACCAACCAATTCGCCAATGACCATTGACATATCAAAGCAACCAAAAGGAATATATTTCGTGAAAATTTATGTTAAAGATAAAATTTATACAGAAATAATAGTGAAACAGTAGGCTCTGAAAATAAAATCAGCCCATAACACTATGTTATAATTTAGCAGGCTGTTATGCCTAATATATAAAACGACTAACTGACAAATTGGGAATATGAATTAAATATTTATCTATGAAAAAAACAATATTGCTTTTAACAGGACTTTCATTATTTATTTTAAAAAATCATGCACAAACAGTAATAGACTATGACGGAAATGTGTACAATACAGTAGTTATAGGTACTCAAGAATGGATGAAAGAAAACCTCAAAGTTACTCATTATAGCAATGGTGAATTTATCTCCAATATTTCAAATAATTCGGCATGGAGTACCTTGACATCAGGTGCAAGGTGTTATTATTTAAATGATTCTATTAATTATTCTAATGTCTATGGTGCATTATATAATTGGTATGCGGTATCTAATTCCAGTAATCTTTGTCCAACTGGTTGGCATATACCAAGTATCGCTGATAGAACAGCACTTTTAACTTATCTTGGAGGTAGTAATATTGCAGGCGGTAAAATGAAGGATACTATCCTTTGGACAATTCCAAACATAGGTGCTACAAATGAAAGTGGCTTTACGGCTTTGCCTGGTGGTTATAGGTACTATAGCAATGGCTCTTTTAATGATTTGGGTAAAAAATCTTATTTCTGGAACTCAATAGAAATAGATAATTTAACTGCTTGGAGCTATAGTTTATATAATGCAGACACTCAAGTGTATTGGTGGAATAGCAGTAAGACTTTCGGTTTTTCAGTTGGATGCATAAAAGATATTTCAAATAAAATAAATGAGACAAATAATAATTTCAATGTAAATATATATCCTAATCCAGCCATTGATAACATTTATATTAACTTTATAGAAAAGCAAGTTGTGAAAATGCTAGTTTATAATATAATTGGAGACTGCATCCTACAAAAAACATTGAATAACAACACAAATGACATTGACATTAGTTCCTTGAAGAAGGGAATTTATATAATCAAATTATGCGGTGTAAATGGAACAGTTATTCATAAAATAACGAAACTTTAATAATATACAGAGCATAATTGAAATGATTGCCCCACCAGATAGACTGACGGGGAGAGCCTCTCACACTACTGTACGTATGATTCTAGTATACAGCGGTTCTTTAACCCACATTGCAGTAATGAGATCAGGGACATATGTTGAGGATCTTGATCAAAAAAAATCCAGCCTATGCACAATGTGTAAAAAAACTATGGATAAATGTTTAACTTAAAAAAATCAAATCTGAAAACTTCTTTTTCCCATGTATAAAAAATCCTATAATAACGCTCTTATTTAAAATCTGAGGATGGTTTGAAACAGTAATATTTTTCTGTATTTCAGCACGTATTTCTTTATAATTTTTTTTCATTCTATTAAATTCCCGATGCGCTTTCCACACTGCATTCACCTCTTTAAATGAGAATGTAAGGAGATATTTAAGGGCTGCTACTCCATCAAATATTTTTCGGATAAATAGAATTTTATTTAACTTTTCTTCAGGTAAATTTTTATATAATAGCAATAAATTATTTCTGAAATTTAAAAAAAGTTTATTTGGACTATTGTTCGGAAGCGTTCCTCCACCTACGTGATATATTGTAACATCGGGGCAAAACATAATTTTGTATCCCATGTTTTTCATTCTCCAACAGAGGTCAATTTCTTCCATATGCGCAAAAAAAGCATCATCAAGTCCACCTGCCATTTTATAGAGGTCTGCTCGCACATACATGCAGGCACCGGATGCCCAGAATACTTCAACAGATTTATCATATTGACCCAAGTCTGTTTCCAACACATTCAATATCCGTCCACGACAAAATGGAAAGCCATATTTATCAATAAACCCACCTGCAGCACCTGCATATTCAAAACTTTCTACATGGTCAAACCATTTTATTTTTGGTGTACAAGCCGCTATAGATGGGTCTTTATCCATTATATCTAATATCGGGAAAAGCCAGTTATTTGTTACCTCAACATCAGAATTTAACAACACAAAATATTTTGCTTCAATTTGAGAAAGTGCTCTATTGTAACCTGAAGAAAATCCGTAGTTTTTATCTAAAACAATCTGGTTAATTTGAGGAAATTTATTTGCCAAAAAATCCACTGAATCATCGGTTGAACCATTGTCAGCAACATATAAACCAACACCGGGGAATGAAGAATAATTAATTAAAGCCGGTAGAAATTTTTCAAGAAAACTCTTGCCATTCCAGTTTAATATTACTACAGCAACTCTATTCATTTATATTACAAAGTAAACTAAAGTTTAAGAATGTGCAAACCATGAAAAATTCACAAAAGACGATACACTTTTTCTTTTACAAAAGCAGCCCATTCTAACTGGGTTTTAGAACTATCAAAAGTTTCAAAAGCAATAGGTTCTCCAAAATGAATTGTAATTGTTTTATTCTTTTGCTTAAACATCTCATCCGGTAAATAGAACATTTCAATATTTGCTTTTATGCCAATAGCCTTTCGTAAATTCGCAAGATTATAAAAGAAATTTGAGTTGTGTCCCTCAATATAAACCGGAATAATATCTCTTTGATATTGTACAGATTTCGAGATAAAACTTTTCTTCCATTCCAGATCCATAATTTGCCCATTAATTTTTCGCGAAACCAAACCTGCGGGGAAATATAATACCTGCGCCTCTGATTGAAACGTGCTTTCAAGAATTTTTGCATATTCTTTCGTATAAACTCCATGCTTATTGACAGGAATAAAAAGAGGTTCAAAATTTTTAAGGTTTAACAATATGTCGTTTACAACAAAACGAACAATTTCATAGTATCTGTTCACCACACTTATCAGCACCATGCCTTCAATGCCACCGAGAGGATGATTTGATGCAAAAATATATTTACCCTTATTGGGGATATTTGTTTCCCCTTTTAAATTTATTTGAATATTAAAATAATTTAGTACAGCATTCAAAAAATCAATCCCCTGCTTGTCGCCATAAATTTTAAGCACGTGATTCACTTCCTCCTGATGAATAATGTGTTTTATATAGTTTAGCACAAAACCGGGCAACCACTTTAAAAGTTTTGGATTTTTACTTCCAATAACTTTTTCGATGTCAATCTGTAAGATTTCTGATTTAATTTCCATAATAAAAAAAGATTTGCAAAACAACACATAAAATAGGAGTTTGCAAAATTATAAATTGATAGGGACAAGTGCTATTAATAATTATTTA
>JAVHQG010000353.1:0-1701 GCA_036171035.1 Bacteroidales bacterium | reverse complement strand
AGTCCCGTCCGGACCGCTAAAAAGGGGAGCAATAAAATGTTTCCCTTTTTTTATTTTATAACAATGGAAACAATATTTTACGTTTATATACTTTATTCAGAACATCAAAATATCTATTACAAAGGAAGCACTCAAAATCCGGAGCAGCGATTACAAGACCACAATGCAGGAAAGAGCAGATACACAAAAGGAAAAGGTCCTTGGAAGATGGTGTATTTAGAAAGGAGCAAATCGAAACGTGAAAGTTTAATCAGAGAAAAACAAATAAAAAGGTATAATCATGATTATATTAAAGAGCTAATTGCTCAACCACAGAATTTGGTTAGTTCATAATTGAACGTGCCTGTCATCTCGCGTTCACGCGAGACGGGTTCGAGTCCCGTCCGGACCGCTAAAAAGGGGAGCAATAAAATGTTTCCCTTTTTTTATTGCTAACGTTGCGTAATATTTTATCTTTGCATAAGCTAAAATAAAAATGGGAAATAAAAAACTTATACTAATACTGGTGATTTCATTAACTATACTTGGCATGGGATACATTATATACACCATGAATCAAAAATTAGTTAAAAGCAGCCAAAAAGTCCAGGAAATGGAACAAAGCTTACGAACTTCGGATTTGCGTTATTATAAAATCACAGGTAGTAGAGATTCCCTTTTTAAAATAAACATGTTTCTTGCCAAATATCGAGCGCTTACAGTAGCGATGACATATAGGGACTCGGTTCGCATTCCGATGAATTATAAAATTGGTGATGCCGTTCGTATGAAACGTGATTCTTCGAGAGTCGTAATCAGCGACATCATTGTAGGAGGTGGTAAACATGAATATTATATTAAATACAAAGTAATGTTTAAGGATGGCAAGGAGGAAGAGGTCGTCCCTGAATTATTGTATTAACATTACCCCATGTTAATAGTGCATTTGATATTGAATCTGATTGATTCAATTTATTAAAATCATTGTCATCTTGAAATATTTAAGATATTTGTAAAAAAAATAATTACATGAAAACGCTCTGCCTTGTTCGTCACGCTAAATCATCATGGAATGTTGCAGGCATTGATGATGCTGACCGACCACTGCTCGAAAAGGGCATTGAACGTACTAAAAAGGTGATTGCATACATTAAGTTAAAGAATGTACAACCTTCGCTTATCATTTCAAGTACAGCTAAGAGAGCCGTGCAAACAGCCGATTTGTTTGCAACATCTTTCAAGTTAAAAAAACATAATTTTATAATCAATAAACATTTGTACGAATCGGATGTTGACCAATATATTTCGTGTATTATGGAGTTGGATGATGCGCATGAATCGGTGCTTATTGTTGGTCATAATCCTACTATTACTGATGTTGTTAATTATTTTCTGGCAGAAAAGTTTTATTACCTTCCCGCTTCAGCATTAGTTTGCATTTCGTTTGATGTAAAAGAATGGATGCAAATTATTAATAAGAAACCAATCCTTGTATTTAAAATTTTTCCTAAAGAAATTAGTATTTAAAGTATGAAGGTAAAATACATTAACAGAGAAGTAAGTTGGCTTAATTTCAATGCAAGGGTATTGCAGGAAGCCATGGACGAGCGCACTCCACTTATTGAACGGATTCGCTTTCTGGCAATCTTTTCGAATAATCTGGATGAGTTTTTCAGAGTGAGGGTGGCTACTGTTCGACGCTTGATTTTGTTGGAGAAGATT
>JAVHQG010000352.1:0-1705 GCA_036171035.1 Bacteroidales bacterium | reverse complement strand
TGATTATCCCATGCTTAAACTCATTTTCAAGAAACCAGGACGATGCGTCATTAATAACTTTGGAAAAATGAATATTTCTGAAATCAACCAATATTTCAGCCTGATAATCCTGAAGGTTTGATAGCGGTGGGTTGTCTTCGAAAAATCCGAGGCTAAAAACAATTGAATCATTTTCTTCGCGGATATTTGAACTCACAAATTTTGCCTGATATGCGTCTTTGCAGGTAAGGGTAATTTGGTTGCGGTCGTTTATGGTAAGTCCCGAAATGATCGAAAAATCGGCTGCAGCCCGGTCGTACGAAGGGATTGTAAAGAACGATTTATTCGACCATGTTTTTGAATTCCAGATTTGATTAATCTTTTCTTTCGGAAATTTCACCGAAACATTGAACGAGGGAGGCATTGCGGCAAAAGCCGAATGAAGGTAAATTTTCAGGATGTATTTTTGCAGGCTCTGTTCAGCGATATCAATGGTTGCTTCAAAAGGTGACACATTGCCTTCAATCCTGATTTTGCTCCTGTTAAACACATACAAATCATCAGGTTCGGCCCCGAACATTTCCAAATTCGCAAGAAAGTTCGAGAAGATGACCATCAATCCAAAAAACTTCGCCCATTTACATAAGTTCACTCTCATACCACGTGGCTTCAATTGAATCGTAAAGATAAAAAAACAAAGCTATCTGAATCAATCCACACAAATCTATTTTACGGGTAAAATGATACGCTTTAAAATCAGTGTAAATTTGGTTCTATAACGGATTGTGTGGGTAATATAAATTTGTTCAACATCGTTTTTTAAGAAATAGAAGCTGAATCAATCATTTTTAAAAACCTTATTTTGGAAGGAAACCTCAGTAGAATTGAATTGTGATTGATAGCCAAACCTTATTATAGCCTTGATTTACAGATAAATTAATAAGGTTAAAAAATAGAGATGACTATGCTTTCTACTTAGGTTGCCTCAATAAAAATAAGGTTTTTCATTTCAAAGAACTTCTCAATCTGACATTTACTTTGTTGTCAGTACAAATTCTTCCTACCTCAAACGTTATAGAACCTATATTTGTGTAACTCTTTAATTCTAAAAATACATGAAACTGACACTAATTGTAAAAAAAGGGAAGAATGGATATTTGATTGGACAAATTAAGGAATTACCAGATGTTTTTACCCAGGGATTAACCATTGATGAGTTAAAAGAAAATATTACTGATGCCCTGGAAATGTATCTGGAAGATGTGAGGGAAAGATATCAACCAGACGGTGATATGCTACAGGAAGAAGAGTTAACTTTTGCCTGAGTGATGAAACGGGCAAAACTGATCAAATATTTGAATGAGCATAATTGTGGATTTATTAAACATGGATCAAAGCATGATAAATATATGAATCACAATAATGGCCAGCGAACAATGATACCGCGCCATCCAGACATTGATGATGACCTCTGTGATCTGATCTGCAGGCAACTTGGAATTCCAAAAGTTAAAAGCTCCTAAATACCCTTCAGGGAACTTTGAAGAGTTCTTTGATTTTCAACGAGTTCCCCTTTAGGGGCAGTTGTAAGGAAGTTGAAATCAAAGAACTCGGACTTTTCGGAGTAAGCGAAAGAATCATTTAATGTCTAAGGCAATATTGATCCAATATCTAATCATTCAAACTCCTGATAGCCATTCAGATATTATCATTAAAACCGACAAGG
>JAVHQG010000351.1:0-8854 GCA_036171035.1 Bacteroidales bacterium | reverse complement strand
TGTTTTCAAAACCAGAGTAACGAAATTATTGGCGTTTTCTTGCTGACACTAATTATTTCCGCTTATGTACTCAAATTTAGAAAACTACCTTTTTAGAAGGTGGTAATGTAATTATTGCTTTGCATTAATATATTTATATTTCAAATCACAAGGTTTTAGACACGAATTATCACGAATTTTTTCGTGCAAATTTGTGCAATTAGTGTCATGTTTTCTTAGAGTCCTATGGACTCATCATCAAAGCCTCCTTTTTAGAAGGTTAATATTTATTTGGCATAACCCGGACTGTATATTTTATCAATTGTTGAATGATCTCCTCCATGACAGGTAAGCACACACGCATTCGGAGTTGTTCCAACGGCATGTTTATAGGCACTTTGACTATTATCTGTCCCTGTAAAATTTGTTAAGCAATTAGGTACATTCCTGTCGAAATTAATCAAATGAAATTGTTCACTGCCATGTGTATTATGACAAACGTAACATTCAGCAGATTGATCTGTCATGTGCAAAGAATGTCTATAACCAAAACGTGAATTTGCATTGGAACCACTTGTGTAATATGGGCTAGCCTTATGACATTTTGTGCAGATTTCGTTTATGCTTGCAGTAGCATTATCGTTATGTAATGTTTTATACTGTGCTGTTCCACCCGTACCTTTATCTAATAAATGTATATTTGAAGACCCATGAGGTCCTTTCCCTTGTCCGAGTGTAGCTGAACTAGGGTTATTGTGGCAGCTAGAGCAATACAAGCGAGATCTCCATGTAAATCCGGTTTGAAAAGCTCCTTGCTTGATCGTATCATTTTTCTGTGTACCAACTACTGCGTGGTATGATTGATTGCTTGGATTAAAAGCTCTTGCCATATCTCGGGTATCTGCTATTTGATTATTTGATCCGGCAGTTGTGAGTTTTTTTAGACCATCTGCAAATGCTGTCCCATTCCATCCATCAGGGGAATAAGTAGGTAAAATAGTAAAGCTTGAATGACATTTGAAACAAACCTGATATTCATATGTCACAGATGGAAGCCATGAAAAACTAGTGGGAGAACCGATTCCACTATACACAGGATCTACCCCTGAAGCTCCTGTCATGGTTGGTAGTAATGCCGGGGCAGTTGCTGTTCCGCTTTTAGCTGCATGTGGATTATGACAATCAACACACTCTACATGCCTGTTTCCTCCGCTAGCAAAGGCATTTCCTGTATTTTCATGTTTGTTATGAAGGCGATAAGTTGCTGCGGGATCATGTTTATAAAAACGTGTGCTTGTATTTGTATAACTTGAAAATGCTAGATGAACCTGTGCCGTAGCTGTACCGCCACTACCATGGCAGGTCAGACAAAGTTCTTCTTCTTCATCCATAGGGTCAGGAGAGCTATCGGCAACTTTATCGTACAGACTTAACATGTTCGATTTATTTGACCCATGTCCGTTTCCATGGCAACCTGTGGTTGATCCATCTCCCATACATCCGATTGACGTTCCGTGTGCAGATGTATTCCACATAGTTTTATCAATAGTAGGAGGAGTAACACCATCATAAAAAGGAGTTCCCCCGGTTATCAATGGATCTTGTGCTCCATTTCCATCATGACAACTGATACAAAAATTATTGATTCCACTTGGGCTAACCGGATTATAGGTGTAAACTGTATTTCTATTATCAGCATCAACCAGTTTTACTACACCACCACGGTGGTCTTTCATATAGTGGCATGTAACGCAATCTTTTGGGCGTGCAGTAGTGTTCACGTGATGAGAACTTCTTACAAAATCTCCGCTGGCACCTACAATTGCTCTACGTGAACCCTGTGGCTGATTATGACAGTTTAAGCAGTTTATTTCAAAATCATCTTCATGCTTATGGCAGTTTGTTGTGCAATTCTCTCCAAAATAATGGGAATGATCGCCACCATTGCCATTTTGATGGTAACTGGTTGTTGTATGACATACTTCGCATATTCCATCATAAGTAGCATCACCATCAGCAAAAGAATTTGTGCCTGAAAATGCTGAAAGATTAACAGATTTTGTACCACTATTAGGAGTAGTGATATTACTGTTTACTAAATAGACATTGTTTTTATTTGTATTATGCGTTTTATGACAATTAGAGCAGGTCATACCATTGTGATCTTGATATTTATGGCAGCTCTGACACAAAGCAGAATTATTTGTCTGTCTCAATAGATTTCCATCATTTGTAGCAGCAAAGTGAACTTGGTGGCAACTAGAACATTCAACTTTAGAATTTACCAACTGCATGGAATTTTGTGGTGTAGCAAAATAAAAAGTATTTGCCACAGGCATTGATATCCCTACCGGATGACTCCCTTTGTTTGTTGGATTATCTGCGTAACGGGCAATGTTTCGTGCAGAATGACAGTTTTTACAAAGTGCATCCGCCACATTTGAATCTCTTAAAAATGGAGGGAAAGCTTGCGAATGTTGATCGTGGCAAGTTGAACAAACAATTGTATCGTTTACTATTTTTGCAAGCATTAAGGCATTTGTTGGTATATTTGTTTCATATGTTGCATTAGAATCATTTTTATCCCATGAATGAGAATTCCCACTTACCCCGGGGGTTGCTTTATCTGCATTTGCGAAAGGTTTTGAACTAGCTTCGCCTGCAGGATTATGACAACTCATACATAAATTTGCATTACCAATGGTCATGGTTAAAGATGCTCCGGGACTTGTATGTGTAATATGGCATGCATCACAGTTTCCGTGAGGTGAATCAATCAGTGGAGTTCTATATTGAGCCATTACACTTTGCATGAACGGCGAATGCCAGATTTTATAGCTATAACCAGTTGCATAAAACACTATGAGTAAAGAGGAGAGTACTACTAAAGTGATCGTAATTTTATTGATATGTTTGCGCATGTTAGACCTTTTGTTATTTGAATACTATATTTTGTTGATATGCTAATTTATAAGTATCAGTTTTCCCATTTTTTTGTAATCACCAGAGGCTATTTTCAAGGTATAAACACCTCTTTCAAGTGAATTCAAATTAATTTGATTGATCTGATTTTGTGTAGAAGTGGATTTTGAAAAAACTGTTTGCCCTGTCATATTCGTGATTTCGATAATACAGTTTCTATTTTGTTTTGTATTAAATTGAATGGTAAGAATATCTTTAACAGGGTTTGGGAAAAAAATTATAGAATTATCAAGGTTTAAAATATCTGCTTGAACCATATAAAGATTAAGTGTTTCTGTTGTTGTGCTGTTTCCGCACGGATTATTAGTAGTTAGTGTTACGGTGTAACTTCCTGACGAAGCATAAATATGACTTGGTTGAAGATCCGTGCTTGTATATCCGTCTCCAAAATCCCAAAAGGCAGAAGTTTCGTTTAACGATGTATTTTCAAATGCTACGTCTAAATTTGTAACATGTGAAGTAAAGCTACTCTGAGGGACAGGAGACAATATTATATTTGCTGAACCCGATAAACAAGTGCCTGAAGTTGTTGCATCAGAAAGGGATATTACTCTATATTCACCAGATTCTGTAGTATGGATAATATAAGGATTCTGAGAGGTATTTGCAACAGTAGAAGGATTACTGCCATTTTTCGTGTAGGTAAATGTCCATGGGGCTGTACCTGTGAACGTAACAGGGACGTCAATGCTTTCACCGGCACAAATTGATGCTGCACCAAGTGAAATATTTGATGTTGGCAATGCTTGTTGAATATCATATACTTCAAGGGTTCCATTATTTAGAGATGTAACAATTGCATGATCTTGCGAATCAAATACAATATCCATTGGCAAATTCAACTGCCCCGGATGATTTCCAAATTGACCAAATTTTGAGAGATACATTCCATTTTCGCTAAACAAACTTATTTCTCCTTGATAAGGGTCAATTACAAAAAGATTACCACATCTGTTCAATGCAATTCCTTGAATTCTATAAAATTTTCCATCGCCGTTTCCATAAGAACCAATAGAAGAAATGTAATTGCCTTGCGTATCAAAAATTTTAACCTCTGCATGAAGGTTAGAGCCATCGCCTATGCCACCATGTTCCGCAACTAATATCCTATTGTTTGTTGCATCAAATTCGATACCTGTTGGGTAAATTAAGTTCCCATTTCCAATAGTTCTTACAAGGTTCCCTGAAGGAGAAACAACATGCACTTCTTGTAATTTGCTATCGGAGATATATAAATTAGCATCCGCCCCGAAAGCCATAGAGCTGGGAAATTGGCATGAAGTGTAAAAAATTGTGGAGGTTCCATCTGATTCAATTTTGTAGATAAATCCGGTTTCTCCATCACCCACAAAAATTTGATCTATACTGTTAGCAGCAAGAGATAGCGGCGAACCCTGAAAAGGGATGAGTCCAAGAAAATTCCCGCTGACAGTAAACTTTTTAATGGTTTTGGTGGTGACATCTGTTACAAAAATGACATCATGCTTATCAATTGCCATTCGCAAAGGTGATGTTAAATTATTTGTAATGCTCATGGCATGGGAGATTCCATTAAGTGAATTTTGTGCAAATAGGGAAGATCCTATTGTTAAGATCATCAAAAAAAGTGTTCCAAAGTATTTGTTCGACATATTCTCAGATTATTATTTGACAAATCTAAATAAAATATGAATATATTATATATCACATTATTCCTTTTTTTTTTAATGATATATTGCTGATATTGAAATTATTGAAGCTGATAATGAAAAATCATCTGAACAAAAGTCACTTTTTATAAGAAAAGAAGCTGAAATTTACACTCCCATAATGGCGATGATTAATAAAATTCAAATGATCTGTAAATACGTGGTTTCCGGAATGTTCGAGAATAAACCAGCCTTCAGGATTTAATATATTTTTTTTGAAAATAATATCGGGCAATGATTCTATTCCATTCATTTCATAGGGCGGATCAGCAAAAATAATATCATATCCTGCTTTAGTTGAGTTCAAAAAATGAAAAGCATCTGTTTTTATAGCAGAAATCTGATCCATTTTAAAAAGAGTAATAATTTTTTTAATTTGTTTTATATTCTGAAAACTTTGTTCAATGGCTGTAACATACGGACATCCGCGAGAGGCAAATTCATAACTGATGCTTCCGGTTCCTGAAAACAAATCAAGGACAGTAAGTGAATCAAAATTAAAATTGTTAGACAAAATATTAAACAAACTTTCTTTTGAAAAGTCAGTCGTAGGTCTTGCATTATAATCTTTTGGCAAGGGAATGGTTCTACTTTTATGAGTCCCGCTTATTACTCGCATCGGTTTACATTAAATAGATTTCCAAAAATACCTGAATGGATATCATTAAAAATATAGCTGTATGTATAATGTTCATTTGATTTATCAAAAACTACATTTTTAATAATTTTTTTTATTTTTATAAATTCTTCGGATGTTTTCGTAATATCTCCAGACACAACCAGTTCTGTATCTTCAGGATCCAATTGCAGTTGGTCGAAAATATTAGTTAAAAAATATACACATTCATCAGGCGTTTTATATAAAAAATTATTATAAAGTTGCAAGGAAGATGAACCTACAACTGCAATATCAAAAAACAAACGATTAACAGAAATCAACACACGACTTTTGCTCCCTTTTGTTTTTGGTCGCATTACTGCATGTTCAATAAATGGCGTTGATTGATGATAAAGTTTTGCATTTGAAAATCTGATATACACTGTTTCAACAATATTATAAGGCAAGGAAAAAATAGTATATGCATCTATGCTTTTTAATTTATTGTAATGCAACGTTTCTAAATCGTGACTTAAATGGTTGAAGTTATAAAAAGCTTTTAAATTTTCTTTATCAAATAATGGGGCAGGCACAATGGTAGCTTTTGGACTGTAATAAACAAATCGTACCCCTTTATATTTGCAATTTAAATATTCATCTTCGTTAATTATTTTAATAATTTTTTCATGAAATTCATCAGCATAAATATCATCAATGTGGAAAGGAAAGCATTTTGCAGCAATAAATTTATTTCGGGTTGAATCAAGAATACAATAACAGAATCCATCTGCACCAGCTCTCATAGAAAGATGATATGAGGTAGTTGCATTAATATGTAGGGTCTCATCTGTCAGCGCAAAATTCTTAAGCATTTTCAAATAAATTATATGGTACAAACCTACATAATTTTTGAATATTTTTAATTCATCATTAAACCTTTTTATTTTTTTGCAATCAAAGGTGCATGAATTTTAGTATTAACCTTAAATTTTATATATTATGAAAAGTACATTGAGAAATTCCATGATGCTCGTTCTGGTTCTATTATTAACGAATGCAGGCACAGCAATTTTTGCCCAGGGTAAAAAGGGAAAAAAAGAAGAAACAAAAGAAATGATTATTCAAAAAGAAGGGAATAATCATGAAAAAGAACACGGTTATATGGGAATTAAAAATCTAACCGATGATCAGAAACAAAAAGTTGAAAAATTAAATTTAACCCAACAAAAAGAAATGCTTCAACTTAGAAATCAAATTGCTGAAAAAAAAGCACATCTTAAAACGCTTGAAATAGCAGATAATGGCGATATGAATGCAATAAATAAAACCATCGAAGAAATGGGTTCAATAAAAATTGATATGATGAAGAAAAAAGCTTCACACAAGCAAGAGATAAGAAAAATTCTGAATGATGAACAACGTTTGCAATTTGATTTGAGACACAACAATGAAAACAAAAAAGGGAAAAAAATGAAGCACATGAAAATGGGTGGGAAAGAAGGAATGGGGATGAGAAAAGAAATCGAAATAATAAAAGAAAATGAAGAGGATTAACCATTTGTAAAAAAAACATTAGACTTTATTTATCTGTCACACGCTTTATTTTAATAACCTTACAACTTTTGATGAGCACTTTTTCAGTGCTCATTTTTTTTAATTTATAAATCAGAATTGCTACTTTGCAAATTCTTTTAATAAATATTTATGGAAAATTCAGCTCTAATTTATGAAACAATTCACGTAAAAAACATGGTCTGCAATTGTTGTATTCGTATCATAAAAGAAGATTTTCAAAAAGAAGGAATCATTGTTAATGAAATCAGATTAGGTGTAATAAATATCGCTTATAATTCTTCCATTATGACCAATGATACAATCAGAAATATACTTTTTCAAGCAGGATTTGAACTTATTTCAGACAAAGAAGAAATTCTTGTAGAACAGATAAAACTTGCCGTGATTGAACGAATTCATTATTCAAATAATATTAGCTCTATTATTAATAAATCCGATTATCTGGTTGAAAAGTTAGGATACTCATATCAGCATTTGTCAAAGTTGTTTTCAAAATATGAATCCATTACACTAGAAAAGTTTATTATCCTACATAAAATTGAAAAAATAAAAGAGCTGTTAGATGGGAAAGAATATACACTTAGTGAAATATCCTACATTATGGATTATAGTAGTGTTCAGCATTTGTCAATGCAATTCAAAAGTGTTACAGGGCTTACTGTCAGTGAGTATAAAAAAAGTGATAAAAAAAGTAAAAAACCGCTCGATCGAATTTCATTTGAAAAAAATAATATTAGCGATTTCGTATGCGGATAGATATTTATTTTTGTATTATGTTTGGGGTTTGAATTTTAATCATTTTAACTAATGAAATTTCTTCTTCCTATTATATTATTTACACTGATAGTAAATCTTTCAGCCTATTCACAGAGCATGCTTTCTTTAGAATTTTTAAAAGATACAACCGCAAAAGGGAAACAGTATATTCAACTAATTTTCCATGCGGATAGTCTATATAAAGCAAAAAATTACGAAAAAGCTGTTGCCGCCTATGATGAAGCGTTTCAGCTCAAGCAAAAAGAGCAATATCCAAGGTTTAAAGCAGAAGATATTCGTACATTATACCTGAAAAATGATATAGCAAAAGCTGAACAGAAGCAAGGGGAACCAACAGAATATGCCTGGTCGAAAAGGCATCGTGAAAAAGAGGAAAGAGAAGAAAGAGAAAAACATCCTGAAAAGAAAATAGAGGAACCGGCAAAACAAAAAGAAAATCCGGTCATTACAGCAAATGAAAAAAAAGAAATTAAATCACAACATATAGAGCAACCAATTAAAAAGGAACAACCTTTGGCTGAAAATCCAAAGGAATTAACAGATGAGAAGAAAATAATAAATCCACAAATTGATGAACAAACAAAAAAAGATGCAGATGAAAAACTAAAGGCTTATGAAAAATTAAAAGTACAAGAAAAAGCTGAAGAAAAACAAAAAATAGAAGATCGGGAAATTGCAAAAAAAGAAATTGAAAATAAAACAATTATTATAGAAAACACAAAAAAAGAAAAAGAGATTAATACAATAAGTGATATTATCATACAAAAAAGTAAAAATGAAGAACAAAAGCGCATAACAGCAGATGCCTCATTTGATCAGGATGCAAAACCTGAAGATGAACAAAAAATACTAGCTGCAAAATATCCAAAAGAAAAAACAATAGAAACAATAAAAGAAGCAACAAAAACAATTACTCAAATTATTATCAATCAAAACGGAATGGTAACAATCTATTTGAAAGTCGCACATAATTGGGGACAAACGTTCTATTTTATTAAAGAACCTACATCACAAATGAAGAGTATTAGTAGAGATTATTTTGAAAGATATACACGATGAGAATTGATATACTTACTGTTTTACCGGAACTTCTTGAAAGCCCTTTCAACCATTCAATTATCAAGCGAGCACAACAAAAAAAACTTGTAGAAATCCATTTGCATAACATTCGTGATTACACAACTTACAAGCACAAACAAGTTGATGACTATGCCTTTAGTGGTGGAGCAGGTATGGTACTAATGATAGAGCCTAT
>JAVHQG010000350.1:0-8904 GCA_036171035.1 Bacteroidales bacterium | reverse complement strand
AATGACTGACTCGAAAAACCCGGCATACTGCTAGTAACAGTATGAGCGAGCTTGTAGGTTGTTTAACGAAAAAATCGAACATTATGGACAGACACTAATTATAAATTACACACTTCGAGAACCTTAGTGTGCGAAATATGATAAATCGCAAATCTAAAATTGTAAATCTAAAATGACTAAAGTACTAATTGCCACCGAAAAACCTTTTGCAAAAGCTGCAATAGAAGGAATTAAAAAAAATATCACAGAAGCTGGATTTGAGATTGTATTGTTAGAGAAATATACTGATACAAAAGATTTTCTTACAGCAGTTATTGATGTAGAGGCACTTGTTGTGCGAAGTGATAAAGTTACCAAAGAAGTGATTCTTGCAGGGAAAAATCTGAAAATAATTGTTCGGGCAGGTGCAGGTTATGATAATATTGATTTGGCTGCGGCTACTGAAAAAGGTATTTGTGTTATGAACACACCGGGACAAAACTCTAATGCCGTTGCTGAGCTTGCGTTGGGAATGATGACTTTTATGGCTCGCGGACAATTCAAAGGAATAGCAGGAACTGAATTAAAAGGGAAAAACCTTGGTATTCACGCATACGGTGCTGTAGGAAAAAATGTTGCCAGAATTGCTAATGGATTTGGAATGAAATGCTTTGCATTTGACCCATTTGTTACAAAAGAAACTATGGAAAAAGAAAGCGTTATAGCCGTAAACACATCTGAAGAATTATATTCTAAATGCGAATACGTTTCTTTGCATATCCCGGCAAATGACAAAACAAAAAAATCAATAAACTTTGAGTTGTTAAGCAAGATGCCAAAAGGTGCAACCTTAATAAACACAGCTAGAAAAGAAGTTATTGATGAAGTTTCTTTACAGAAAATTTTTAATGAGCGTACAGATTTTAAATATGTGTCTGATATCGCACCTGATTGTCATACTGAACTGTTAAAATATAATGAACGATACTATGCTACCCCTAAAAAACAAGGAGCAGAGACAAGCGAAGCCAACATCAATGCAGGTTTGGCAGCAGCTAATCAAATTGTAAAATTTATTAAAAATGGCGACAGAACCTTCCAGGTAAATAAATAGCGCACTAAAATTATTAACACTTATTAATACTAAATATTATGGAAAGAGACGACAGTATTTTCAGATTTGAAGAACTAAGAGTTTATCTGAAAGCATTAGACTATGTTGACTGGGTATATTCAGTAACAAAATCTTTTAATCAGGTTGAACTTGCTTCACCTTTTAGAAAAGCCTCACAGGGCATTGCTTTGTGTATTGCTGAAGGATCTGGTGAAAGCAAAGCACAGTTTGTAAATTGCTTGAGAGCTGCAAAAGCATCGTTGCGTGAGTGTGTGGTTCTTACAAGTGTTGCAAAAAGACAGTTTCTTATAAGTGATACGGTTGAAGAAGAATCTCGTGCAAAACTTATTGAACTTTCAAAAATGTTGAGTGGCTTTATTACTTCTTTGTTAAACAAAGATAAAGTTTTAGTCCCTAACTACAATAGTTAAGTAGTATATGTAGTGTTTTTCTGACTTGGGAAGCCTCAAGACTTCCTAAGTTTTTTTTTGTAAATTTCGTATCATTTCAAATTAAAATAAATAATATGGCAATACTTAAAGCATTTAAAGGGCTGCGGCCGCCAGAAAAAATTGTACAAGAGCTCGCCTCAAGACCCTATGATGTATTGAATTCAGCAGAAGCACGCATAGAAGCAAGTGGCAACATGTATTCATTACTGCATATCATAAAGCCGGAAATTGACCTTCCAGAAGATGTGGATGAACATGCCGAATCTGTGTATGAAAAAGCGAAAGAAAATTTGGCAAAATTTCGCAGTAATGGCTGGTTGGTTCAAGATGATCAAGAATATTTATATATCTACGCACAAACAATGAATGGCAGAACACAGTACGGAATTGTTGGCTGTGCAGGCGTGGAAGATTATCTGAACAATATCATTAAAAAACATGAGCTTACCCGCAAAGATAAAGAAGAGGATCGTATGAAACATGTACGCATTACCAATGCGAATATGGAACCAGTGTTTTTCACATACCCTGCTGTAAAAGAAATTGATAATATTGTGGCTTCGTTTGTTAAAAATAATGAACCTGAATATGACTTTACTTCATCTGATAAATTTGGACATCATTTTTGGGTAATTCGAGACCAAAAACTTATCAATACAATCATTGGCTTATTTAAAAAAATTCCATATACATATATTGCCGATGGACACCATCGAACAGCTTCTGCAGCATTGGTTGGAAAAGAAAAAAAATTAAAAAATCCCAATCATACCGGCAATGAAGAATATAATTTTTTTCTGGCCGTTCATTTTCCCGATAATCAACTTACAATCATTGATTACAACAGGGTTATTAAAGATCTAAATAATCTGTCGAATGAACAATTTATGGAAAAATTAAATTGTGTATTTGACATTATTGAAAAAGGACCAGAGGAATATAAACCATGTTGTTTACATAATTTTAGTATGTACTATAATGGGAAATGGTATTCACTTACTGCAAAACCCGGGACATATAATAACAGTGATCCTATAGGTGTGCTTGATGTTACTATTTTATCAAAGCTTGTGCTTAATGAAATATTGGGTATTAAAGATTTACGTACAGATAAACGTATAGATTTTGTAGGTGGCATCAGGGGTTTGTGTGAACTAAAAAGACGAGTGGATAATAAAGAGATGAAGGTAGCTTTTGCCCTCTATCCGGTTTCCATGAATCAACTTATAAATATTGCTGACACCGGGAATATTATGCCTCCAAAAACAACATGGTTTGAACCAAAACTTAGAAGCGGACTAGTTGTGCATTTATTAGATTAATTTATATGTCAGCTATTGCAGATAATATCAGATATTTTCAATCTACACTTCCTGAAAACGTGACACTTGTTGCCGTGTCGAAGACAAAATCTATCGCTGAAATACTTGAGGCTTATGAGGCTGGTCAGCGTGCTTTTGGCGAAAATAAAGTACAGGAACTTATACCGAAATACGAGTCTTTACCAAAAGATATTGAATGGCATTTTATTGGGCATCTGCAAAGCAATAAAGTAAAATATATTGCTCCATTTATCAGCTATATTCACTCAGTTGATAGCTTGAACCTGTTGACAGAAATCAATAAAGAAGCGCATAAATCAAATCGCCTGATAAAGTGCTTGCTTGAAATGCACATTGCTCTTGAAGAAACAAAATTTGGCTGTAATAAATTGGGGATAAATAGTATTCTCGGAACACCGGAAATCAAAAATTTTCAAAATATCAATATTGTCGGTCTTATGGGAATGGCCACGTATTGTGATGATATGGATCATGTGCGAAAAGAATTTCAATCTCTTTCAGAAATGTTTAACGAAATAAAATCAAAGTATTTTGCTAAAGACCAATATTTTTGTGAAAAATCAATGGGTATGTCTAGCGATTACAATGTGGCAATCAACGAAGGCAGCACAATGTTACGAATTGGCAGTATAATTTTTGGAGAAAGAATTTATAATAAAAATAAAACCACCTTATTATGAGGTGGTTTTTTTAATTGGAATAAAGCTGTTTGGATATAATGTAACGTGCTTTACTTTAGTCGTTGTTGAATTTTTTTTGTTGCCTCTTCAAATCCGGGTTTTCCGAGTAATGCAAACATATTGTTTTTGTATGCTTCTACACCCGGTTGATCAAATGGATTCACACCAAGTAGGTAGCCACTTATGCCACATCCAATTTCAAAAAAGTAAAGCAATGAACCAATGTAATATTCATTTAATTTAGGTATTTCAATATGAATATTAGGTACCCCACCATCAACATGAGCTAGCATTGTTCCCAGCTCCGCCATTTTATTCACTTCGTCAAGCGGCTTACCTGCAAGAAAATTTAGCTTATCCAGATTTTCTTCATCAGATGGAATAAGTAGTGTCTGATTTGGTTCTTTAATCGAAACTACTGTTTCAAACAGCGTACGAACGCCTTCTTGTATATATTGACCCATGGAATGCAGATCTGAAGTAAAATCGACACTTGCCGGAAAAATTCCTTTGTTTTGTTTCCCCTCACTTTCGCCATATAACTGTTTCCACCATTCTGCAATGTAATGTAATTTGGGGTTATAATTTACTAGTATTTCTGTTTTATATCCAACTTTATACAGGGCATTTCTTGTTGCAGCATACATTGCAGCAGGGTTGGTTTCAAAAGGAATATTCATTCCGGTTGATTCCTGCATGGCTTTAGCACCACTAATAAGCTCTCGTATGTTAAAACCTGCAATGGCAATAGGTAGTAAGCCAACTGGAGTAAGCACAGAATATCTGCCACCAATGTCATCGGGAATCTCAAATGTTTGGTATCCTTCTTTATCAGCCAACAACTTTAATGCACCTTTTTTTGCATCGGTAACGGCAACAATTCTTTCTTTTGCACCATCTTTGCCCCAGCGTTTTTCAATATCTTGTTTAAGCAGACGAAACCCAATAGCAGGCTCGGTTGTAGTACCAGATTTAGAGATTACGACTACTGCATATTCTTTATTTTTTAAAACATTGAGAAGCTCTGCATGATAATCTTCACTAATATTTTGCCCGGCAAAAATCACAACCGGATTATTCCGTTTTGATTGCAACATTTGAAAAGAATCCGATAAAGACTCAATCACAGCTTTGGAGCCAAGATATGAGCCTCCAATGCCAATCACAACTAAAACCTCTATTTTCCCTTTGTATCCTGTGGCTATTTTTTCAATTTCAGTAATTTCTTGCTCAGAGATAGTTGATGGCAGGGTTACCCAACCAAGAAAGTCACTACCTTTCCCTGTTTTATTGTACAACGCCTCAATATTGCGGGATATTTCATTACTAAAATTTGAAATGGTCTTTTGTGATGTAAAATCCAGCGTCTTTTCAATATTTACTTTTAAGTTTTCCATATATGTGTTTATTTTTTTCAAAATTAGCACAATTTCAATACTTTTAAAGCGAAATAATTATTAAATTTTTAGACAAAGTTTTATAACATGAATGCAATTGATATTGCAATTTTTATTCCTTTATTATGGGGTGCATATAAGGGATTTACGAAAGGGCTAATTGTTGAAATTGCTCAAATAGCAGCATTGCTTTTGGGTACCTATGGTGCTCTGCATTTTTCTACTTTTGCAGCAAAATTGTTTGTGGAAAAATTTGGAATGACCTCTCAATATACACCTGTAATTTCGTTTGGTGTAATTTTTTTATTGATTGTGATTCTTGTTTTTCTAGTTGCCAGGTTAATAAGTAAACTAACCGAAAAAGTGGCATTAGGTATTGTGAATAAAATACTTGGAGCAATATTTGGGATAGCTAAATTCACAATTATATTGAGTATTTTGTTTATCCTTTTTAATAAAGCAGATGAAAAGGCATCATTGATTTCAAAAGAGACAAAAGATAAATCGCTTTTATATAATCCGATGATGCAGCTTTCTTTAAAAATATTTCCCACACTAGAATCGTTTAAACCAGCACAAATGCAAGGAATGGCAGATCAGGTAAAGAAGATTGAATAGAAAAAAATAAATTATACATGCAAGCGAAATAAAACTTAAAACTTTATGTTCGGTATCCAATTTATACTGAATACAAGATACTTTCTACCCATAAAAATCAAGTAAATATTAAGAATTTTATATTTCGTCTGTTTTAGCAGGATTTCTGTGATAGACTTTGTTTTCCATAAATTCTTGAAGAGCAATTAAATTTGGTTTAGGAAGTCTTTCATAGAACCTTGAAATTTCAATTTGTTCTCTGTTTTCGAAAATTTCTTCAAGGTTATCGGTATATGATGCAAACTCTTCTAACTTACGGCTTAACTCATCTTTCATCTCTACAGAGATTTGGTTTGCACGTTTATAAATAATCACAACAGATTCATAAAGATTTCCTGTTTCTGAATTGAGCTTATCCAGATCACGTGTGATTGTTGTTGTGGCTGCATTTGTTTTTTTATAATCCATATCAGATAAAATAAAAATTTACAATTTTTTTAATAGTTTGGTTGAACTTTCATAAATATGTTCAGCTTCCTTTACATGTTTTGATGATGGAAACTCATCAATCAGATTGTGATATTCGTTTACAGTTGATTGATATCTTTCCTTTTGCTTTTTTGATATACTGTTTTCTGCAAGTAAGTAGCTGGATTTAATAATCAAATATAACATTTCTTCACGATATTTTGTATCCGGAAAATCTTTAAGCATATTTTTTAATGCTACAATAGATGCTTTATAATCGCCAATTTGATAATAAAGTGACGCACTTGCAAATGCCTTTTTTTCAAGTTTTGCACGTAGCAAATCAATTATTTTATTACATGAATCTATGCGAACATCGCCTGGAAATTTATCAATATAAAACTGAAATTCCTCAATGGCTTTCTTAGTGTATGTCTGATCAAGGCTGAACTCCGGAGATTCCAAATAGATGCAATTGGCTGCATTAAAAATAGCTTCCTGCATATGTTTGCTATTGGGAAAATTTCTGGCAAAAAACTTAAAATGATATGCTGCCATGATGTAGTCTCCCATTGCATATTGACAGTGAGCATAGTAAAAATAGACCTCTTCCCCTCTTGCTGTGCCTTTATATATATTAATCAACTCTTCAAATAGTGTGGAAGAGCGGACATAGTCTTTAGCCTCGTAATACTCTTTAGCCTTTTTATATTTTAGTTCAAAATCGGAACTTTTTAAGAGCTTTGAATATTCACTGCACGCAGAAAATAAAAGGGCGGTAATAGAAAATAAAAGTATGTAAACTCTTTTTTTTGACATAGCCGACAAAGGTAATATATTTATCTCGAATAACCAAAACGTATTTATTGAAGATTTATTTTTAATTGCCTGAATTTCTTTTAAAAAGAAACTAAAAGTGCAGCATTTGAAATACTGAAGGAATCATCCCGGTTGTTACTTTTCCTGTTGTATGATTTAGTTCTGAACCAAACATGCTATGAGGGATTGAAAATACAATGAGTGTCATCAGGAATGCTAAAATTACAAGCGCTCTACGCTCTTTTCTCATGTTCATAACTACGGCAAGAGTCCAAAACACAAATGCAATCAATGTTTTATTATCCGTAAGATCCCAACCATAAGGGACACCTGTCCAATATTCTCCAAAAGCATATTTTTGTACAACAGGTCCTAAAATCATTCCGCCAACGATTAGTATCGCAAAAGTAATAATCGTAAAAAAACGAAATCGATAGTTTTTTGAAATTGCTAAAAAACCTGAGAAATTTGAGAAAAACATTGCTAAAAACATCATTATAATGTGAGGAATCAACACAGTTTTGGGTACATCTCCCTTGAAGCGTATCACAGTAGGCTTATCTTTTCCCACGTCCAGACTGTTTGTTCCGTTTGAAATCTGGAAATAGTATTGGAGCTTCCCTGCCGGTGGTTGGGCTGGAAGCTTTGCAACAAGCACGTCTCCTTCTTTATTGAAAGGGAGTGTGTCGAATTTATCATTGGTTGGGAATTTCTTGAAGATTAGATTTGCCTCCATGGTAAGTTCTTTTCTTTCAAGTGTGATAGGGCAATCGTCGCTTCCTCCATGACTTCGTGGCAAAGTGATTTTATAGTTTTGTTCGTTAAACACAAAAGATATTTCTTTTGCGTATGTTGGACCTGTTAACTTTTGATAAAACGCAGCACCAAGCGTAAGAACAATGGCTAGTACAATACAGACTATAGTGTTTTTTTTCATGGTTATAAATTTGTAAAAAGCTATTTTTATAATATAAAAATACAAATTTAGCTGTAATCTAAAACAATTTTATGAAAAATTATTTCAACGTAAATTTAGATGTTCCAATAAGATTCCCATCAGAAAAAAGGTCAACTGTGTATGTGCCTGGGATGAGCTCTTGATTGTTGTCCCAAAAGATACATACGTCAATATTTTTATTTTGATAATCGATTTGTCGCTTTGCAGAAAAAACAATTTGTTCGTTGCCAAATTTAAAAAGATTTTGTTCAGAGGTTGCGAGGACAAGTCCATCGGGTCGGGCAATGCGCATGTACACATCCCTGGAGCCTACAAGTGCTATATCATTTTCAAGAATAGTAAAACAGATTTTAAATTTTTCAACTTTTCGAGCTTTTGTGATTTCCTTCCCGCGTTTATTTAGAGCTGTGTGTGCAATGTTTTGTGCTTTAAGCACTGCTGCTACATTTACTTTTGTGGTGAGTTCTTCATTTTTAACTGCAAGATCTTTGCTAACAGTTTTTTCTTTTTCGATATCATGTTTTACTTTAACATTTTCGGTTTTCAGACCTATGTTTACCGTGTTTAACGAGTCAATTTGTACAACATAGTTACGCATTACTTTTTTGAGGGTTTCTATTTCGTCTTTGTATTGTTTTATTTGGTAAAAATTTGATGCTTTCAGGTTCTTAACTTCCTGTATCATCTTTTCAATTTTTTCGCGTTCTGCTTCCAGTTCTTTGTTAACTTTTTTATTATTTGTTTTAAGTGACTCGTATTGTTCAAGCAGATTATTTAATTCACGGGTTACCGTCTCTTTTTCTTGCTGGGTGTTATCTTGAACTTTAACAATTTCGCGATAGATAATTTTTTGATGATAGAGTTTTGTGGCTAGCATAGCAACTGAGCACACCAATAACAAAATAATGGAAAGATAGGTAATATGAAGCCATCGGTTATTTTTTTTTATATCTTTTTGTTCTTCCATTTCTTTCGACAAAAACACTATAGCAAAAATTTATTTAATAAATCTGAATTTAATAATCTCTCAAGGGGATTTAAAATAAATAACTAACATTTCTCACTTCATTTTTATATTAATCCCGAAGGGATTTAAT
>JAVHQG010000349.1:0-1736 GCA_036171035.1 Bacteroidales bacterium | reverse complement strand
AACTACGAAAGCCTTATTCTTGACATTTTCTTATCTGACACTGAGTTTTCTTACATACACTATTTAATACTATGCGAACCCGTTAAGATGCAGCATACACCAAAAGGAGATTACAATTCCAACTATATGGAACATGAATGAAATGACAAACCTATAAGATTTTTTCAAAAAATACAAATTTACTGCATCAGCTTGCAAAAATGATTTCAAAATGTATATTTTTTTAATTTTCATCTTTTATCATTTGTTGTTTAGCATATAACTTTTAACTTTATGACTTTTAACTTTACAAGTTTGATATGGAATTAAAAACTTTACAGGAATTTGTTACTTTAGCCAAAAGCAAATCAAAACGGAAACTAGCAGTTGCTGCAGCTGCTGATGAGCCAGTTTTGCTTGCCGTAAAGCATGCCATGGAAGAAGGAATCATTGCTCCAATACTTGTAGGAGATAAAGCAAAAATTGATATAATCTGCGCAAAAATAGGATTGCAAATCTCCGATGTTGAAATAATTGATATTCCAAATGTTGCACAAGCATCAATAAAAGCAGTTCAATTAATTCGTGAAAATAAGGCAAATATCCTAATGAAAGGGATGGTGGCAACCGGAACGTTGTTAAAAGCAGTATTAGACAAAGACAATGGTTTACGTAAAGGTGCTACATTAAGCCATATTGCACTATTTGAATCACAATTTTATCATAAACTACTATGCGTTACAGATGCTGCTATGAACGTTTCACCAGAATTTGAACAAAAAGTGGACATTCTAAATAATGCAGTTGAAGCATACCATAAACTGGGTATCAAAAACCCAAAAGTTGCTGTTGTGGGTGCAGTTGAAACAGTAAACCCAAAAATGGAAGCCACCGTACATGCAGCAATGCTCGTACAGATGAACAAACGAGGACAAATAAAAGGGTGTATCGTTGATGGTCCGTTGGCAATAGACAATGCTGTTTCAAAAGAAGCCGCATCACATAAGGGGATCATCAGTGAAGTAGCAGGCGATTGCGATATTATTCTCACTCCAGACATTAACTGTGGAAATATTTTATATAAATCGTTGAACTTTCTTGGAGGAGCCTCAGTTGCCGCTGTAATTATGGGCGCAACAGTTCCTATTGTTTTAACATCCAGATCTGACACCGATAAAAGTAAAATGTTATCAATAGCTCTTGCTGCCGCAATGGAATAAAAGAAAGTTATTATAGTCCATTATTCGCACTAGCATACAAAGTATTCTTTCAAACATTAAATCACAAAAAAATAAAAATGCATATTTAAGTTTGAGAACGAAGTTAAATGACGATAAATATTAGAATATTATTTAATATATTTGTTGCAATTTATAAATTAAAAATAAATTTTATATGAAGACGATTATTGTCCCGATAGATTTTTCTGATTACTCTTTAAAAGGATTAGAAGTAGCTTTATTATTTTCAAAAAAACTTAAAGCAAATATCGAAATGGTATATGTTCAAAAAAAAACAGGAGAGTATTATCCAAGTATAAAGGAACAACAACTTAAATGGGCCGAAAAACAATTCATGGAAATTCAAAAAAAATATTGCCATGCAATGCCGAAACACCATAAATTAAGTTACATTATAAAACATGGAAAAGTTTTTCAGGAAATTGTGAGCCAAGCTGAATCCCGTAACGATTCTATGATTGTTACATCTACGCATGGGATTTCAGGATTTGATGGTTTTTTTCTTGGAAGCAATGC
>JAVHQG010000348.1:0-8974 GCA_036171035.1 Bacteroidales bacterium | reverse complement strand
GCATTGATTTATTTATATATTATTCATTCAATTGAACGTGATTTGTTATTTGCTTTTTGTTGTGGACTCCTTATTACTATCATTAGTTTGTTTGATGATATTTTTGGAGTGAATTATAAAATCAGACTAACCGGACAATTCGTTGCATCTGCCGGAGCTTTATATTTTCTTGGCGGACTACAGAAATTTGATCTTGGATTTTACATTGTCAATCAGCCTTTGTTTCTAACCTTGCTTGCATTTGTTGCGATGGTTTGGTTTATAAATATATTTAATTTCATTGATGGAATTGATGGCTATGCCGCTACTGAAACTGTGTTTATTTCACTTTCCATATTTAGCTTATTTGCTGATAAAATGATGCTTATTTTGGCTTGTGCTACGTTTGGTTTTTTACTATGGAACTGGCAACGGGCAAAAATTTTTATGGGCGATGTGGGTAGCACCATGTTGGGATTTACATTTTCTGTGTTCGCAATTTGGTATCAGAATCACAATATTGCACCAATTACTGTTTGGATTGTTCTTACTGCACTTTTTTGGTTTGATGCAACCCTTACATTGTTTAGACGATTTAAAAATAAGGAACGCTTGAGTCAGGCACATAAAAAACATGCCTATCAGCGCATTGTACAGGCTGGGTTTAGTCATGGTAAAACAGTTATGTGGTCTATTGTAATTAATGTTTTTCTTTTAATAATGACTATTTGTTTAATACAATTTAATGATGCAGGTCTGATTTTTCTTGCTATTTCTGTATGTGTACTTTACTTGATTGTGAAATTGATAGATAAAAAAAAATTGAATCACCTGCCATATGACGTTTAAAGAAAAATATATACAGATGATTCCATTCATCCAAAAATTAAATGTATGGATGTTCATCCTTATGGCTTTTGCATTTCCTTTATATAAGCCATTGATCACGTATTTGATTGGGTTATGGTGCTTGTCTTGGATTTTGGAATTGAATTTTAAAAATCGTTTTACAACACTAAAAAATAATAGATTTATTTTTTTTGTTAGTATTCTTTTTTACGTATTACACATTGTAAGTCTATTTTATACCCAACACATGAGTCGTGGCTGGTTCGATTTAGAAGTTAAGTTGTCGTTACTGATTTTTCCATTATTTTGTATTGGGCTGAACAAATTATATAAAGTGCATTTTAATAAAATTTTGCTCGCATTTGTTTTTGGAAATATATTCGCTTCGATTATTTGTATTATTGGTGCTTTATATCATTCAATCTATTTTATTAAAGGACACCTTAGCTTTTCTACCGGATTTAATGGTGCTGATGCAAATACCAGCAACTTTTTCTATACCAATTTTTCTTTTTTTCATCACACCAGCTACTTCTCAATGTATCTTGTTTTTGCAACGGTAATTTGTTGTTATTTTATTTTTGAAAGAAATGAAATCAGCAAAAAAATTAAAAATCTGTTCTTGTTTTCAATAGTATTTTTTACAATAATGATTTTTTTCTTATCCTCAAGAGCTGCTTTTTTAACAGAGATTATTGTGGTTGGTGGATTGTTCCTGCAATATAGTTCACGTATCAAAACTGCTTACCTTCGCATAATTTTAGTTAGTGTAATTGTTTTTTGTGTCGCTTTTATTTATACAAATCCACGCTTTGGAATGCTTAAGGCTACTTATTTTGCAAATTATTATTCGAATGAAAAAAAATCAGATATACTCACAGATGAAAGTGCTTTGTCGAGACTCGGCATATGGAAATCGTCTTTTCCTATAATAAAAAACAATATGTTGCTGGGTGTTGGTTCAGGAGATGTCACAGATGAGCTGATTGTTTATTATAAGAAAAATAATAATTTATATGCATTGGCACAAAGATTAAATGCACACAACCAATTTATTGAAACATTTTTGGGCGTGGGATTTGCCGGAATTATATTGCTGTTATCTATGTTGCTTTGGTCCTTTTATCAGGGATTTCACAAGAAGCACTATCTGCTAATTTTTTTCTTGGTTATTGTATGTGTGAATTTTGTGTTTGAGTCAATGTTGAACACACAAGCGGGCGTAATATTTTTTGCGTTCTTTTTTAATTTTCTGAACTATGTCGATCAGGAAAAATCTACATCCGACGTTTAACAAGTTTGTAGATTTCTACACATACAAAAAATACAATTCCAAAAAACAAACTCACAAATCCGTATTTTGCAATCGTTGAAAATAATTTGAATGGAATTTTATCTGAAGTACTGTAATATTCTGTTATGGTATTTGTATCACTTAATCCTTTAATCTCGTTCTCTAATTTTAATCGTTGTTCGTAAAACTCAATATATTCTGCATTGGAAAGATTTACTGTAGAAAGTTTTTTTGAACCCTGCATGATTAAAAGTATTTTTTGAAGACTGTCAAGCTGTGCAATTTTACTGTTAATTTCTGAAAGCATTTGTTTCTTTTGAATAATCAAGCTTTTGGTCATATCTCTAGTCAGATCTCGTTCATTAATAAATGCAAGAACCTTCGATTTCATCATAGGGATAGAGGCACTATCTTTTAGTAATAAAGTGATGCGAACAAGCTTCCCTTTCGAGTTCTTAATAGTATCGCATGAAAGACTTTTTAATTTTTTCCCTTCTTCTTTTGTAAGCTTTAGTTTTGAAAAAACGCTTACTTCTTCTTTTTCAATAATATTTTGTTCTAAATCATTGAAAAATTCGAGAATAAATTCAGATGGTAAAACTTTAGAGGAAACAATAAACATATGCTTAAAGCTATTACCGTCTTTAAAATATTTGAATCCTGCAAGCCCAATTCCTAAAAGCAAGAACAGGGTCAAATAAAGAATACGTTTTCTGATGAGAATAATGAATTTTATTAATAACTCAAGTATGTCAATTTCTTTTTCATTGTTAGTCATAAAAAGTCTTTTTCTAATTTTTTACAATTGTTTTTTGTCTGAATCTGATATTAAAAACTTACAACCCTGAATTCAACTCTGCGATTTAGCTTTTTACCATCTTCAGTGTCATTGCTAACCATTGGGAGTTTGCTGCCGTAACCTTTATATGTGATTCTTTTTTTCTCAATCCCTTTGATAAACAAATAGTCTGCAACTCCTTTTGCACGTTGAAACGAAAGTTTATCGTTGAATCGCTGTGGACCGGTTATATCTGTATGACCAGATATTTCAATAACTAATTTTTGATTTTGTTCCATAAAATTCAGCAGTTTATTAATTTCAACGTATGCTTGTTCTGTTATGTACGATTTGTTTATTGGGAACAAAATATTGTTCAGATTAATCAACATCCCTTTCTCAAGTTTTTTTACGTCGCTCAAATTCACGCGAGCTGCATTTTTATCAGGTGTCTCTTCTGTTTTGCTTTCTATTTTTTCTGCATTTGTTAGTTCTTCTGTATTAGATTTTTCTGCTAATTGTTTCTTTTCTTCTTTCTCGGAAAATTGTATCATGCACACATTAGTCGAGTTTATTTCCGTTGTGTCGTTTTGAATTCTTCTATCTTTTATGTTGTTCTTTGCAAGATAATCCTTAATTGCCAATTTTCTTTTTTTATCAAGCTTGTTGTCTCCACCAGCTCTCGATGAAACAATAACAGGTGATGTCTGGTCTTTTTCTAAAAATTGAATGGCATTATTGAGCTCTTTTTTTGCTTCTTCATTTAGTTGTGCCGATTTCCTATCAAAAAATAAATGACAATTATAGGATGGCTTCTTTAAATAAATAGTGTCAAGGTTAAACACCTTTGTGGTTTGCAGGTATGTAGAATCTTTTGAGATTTCAGTGGTTTTTATTACAGTATTGTATCCATCGCATTCATATTGAGCAGTATATCTCTTCCCTGCATTTACAATCATAATATATTTCCCTGTTTTTGTATTTGGTGCATACAGCCCTATTAAATCCTGTGTATCCGGGTCTGTAACTGATACCTGAACATCACTGCAATTGCCTGCACCCTCTTTTTTCACAACACCAGATAATACCGTGAGCGATTTGTTGATAGGCTCTTCAAGTGTAATCATGTAAATATCGGTATATCCTAATCCATCTTTTTGAAAGGAAGAATAATAGGCTCGTTTCGAATCTGGTGTAATGCAAATAAACACATCATCTCCCACAGTATTTATAGGATATCCGATGTTTTTTGGGATAGAAGAGGTGCCTTCTTCAATGTTTATGTTTGAATAAAACAAATCAAATCCACCCATAGTATTGTGCCCTTCAGATGCAAAATAAAGTGTAGATGCATCAGGATGAAAAAATGGACCAATTTCATCATATTCGGTATTGATATTCGGTCCTAAATTAAACGCTTCGCCCCATTGTCCATTTGGAAGTTTTTTTGACATATAAATATCAAACCCTCCATATCCATCTGGTCTGTCACTTGAAAAAAACAGAAAATTTCCGTTAGCAGACATAGATGCTCCTTTTTCATAATATTTCGTATTTACAAAAGTTCCCAGCGATTGTGCTACAGACCAATCATTCCCTGAAAGTTTGCTGGAGTAGATATCTCCTTTGTCTTTATCGTCACGGAAAATAAATAATTCCTGCCCATCAACTGATAGACCGCAGCTTGCATCATGCCCGTTGGTGTTAATATTGGGACTAATGTTTTCAGCCTTCGCCCATTTCCCATTTTTATCTTTATACGAAATGTAAATGTCTTCCATAAAATTTCCATCATCAGATTGCATGCCACCTGTGCTTCCTTCACGTTTTGATGTGAAAATTATCATTGACTCATCAGCATTTACAAACGGACTATAATCTGCATAGGGCGAATTAATTGCTGAACCAAGGTTTTCAACTTTCATTTGTATTGGGTGCTTAACCAATTCCATTGCACTTTTACAAATGTCAATCTCGCGGTTAGCTTTTTCAACCAATGTATCATTGTTTGGTACTTCAACAATTTTATCAAGATACCCATTATACAGGTTTATAGCATCCTTAAATTTATAGTTTGCGTGATAAGCTTTTCCTAAATTATAGTAAGCTTCAAGCGGAGCTCTGCGCTCTTCTGGAGATTCTGTCTTTACCTTTTGCCCACTGTGAGTGATTGCTTTTTCAAAATAGCCAATAGCTTTTTCTTTCTCAAGAGCTGTTTTAAGATAACATAATCCAATTTTATTCTGGATATTCCCATTATCAGCATCTGTCTCTAGTAAATTTAATAGCAGTTTAAGGGCTGCATTGTAGTTATTGTCTCCCATTAAATCATCGGCCTCAACAAAATCACGGGCAAAGTCTTTGCTTACTTTATTATTGTCCTGACTAAATGAATTTATTCCCACCAGGATTAGCAGGATGATCAGAAAAGATATTTTCATAATTTAAATCTTTAATTTGACAAACCTACAAGAATTTTCCCAAATTCAAAAACCAATTTTAAAAATTCATGATGCTTTGATTTTTATTTGAGATTTAATAGTTATAACCTAATTGTGAATAAAGTAATATAAAAAAAGTGAATTTTATGTGTAAAATTTAGCTATTTGAATATTTTTGTTTTTTATACTGACTACTTATTGGGCATGAATTTTTTTACTGAAGAAGAAAAAATAGAAACTGAACGGCTATACAACGAAATTTTTGAATATTGTCCGCATTGTCGTGATGACGAAAATCGCAAACTAGTTCGCAAGGCATTTGAGATTGCAAATGAGATGCACAAGGGAATGCGACGCAAGTCTGGAGAACCATATATTTATCATCCATTGACTGTTGCAAGAATTTGTGCTGAAGAAATTGGGCTTGGAACCAAATCAATGATCAGTGCTCTTTTGCATGATGTTGTTGAAGATACTGATTATACCCTTGAAAATATTGAAAAGGTTTTTGGTCCAAAAATCGCCCAAATCATAGATGGTCTTACAAAAATCTCCGAAATTTTTGATGAAAATTCATCGTTGCAAGCTGAAAGTTTCCGTAAAATGCTCCTAACGCTTTCTGAAGATGTCAGGGTGATATTAATTAAATTGGCTGATCGGTTGCATAATATGCGTACGCTAGATTCTATGCCCGAACACAAGCAGTTGAAAATTGCTGCTGAAACGATATTCCTCTACGCCCCTCTTGCTCATAGACTGGGTTTATATGCTATTAAAACTGAACTTGAGGATTTGAGCTTTAAATATAAAGAACCGGCAATTTATAATGAAATTGATAAAAAGCTGAAGGAGTCTGAAGCTGAACGCGAAAAATATATTAAACTGTTTTGTGAACCCTTTAAGAACAAACTGAATGAGCTGAATATCAAATATACAATTCATGGAAGGGCAAAATCCATTTTTTCGATATGGACGAAGATGCAGAATAAAAATGTGCCTTTTGAGGAGGTGTATGATATTTTTGCCGTGCGTATCGTGTTTGAGCCTTTTCAGGATTTGCCTGAGAAAAATCAATGTTGGTACATTTATGCTTTGGTTACAGATTATTATCAACCTAATCCATCCAGATTACGCGACTGGGTAAGCACACCTAAAGCAAATGGATACGAAGCACTGCATATAACGGTTATGGGTCCGCAAGGCAAATGGGTAGAAGTGCAGATTCGTTCCTCTCGTATGGATGAAATTGCTGAAAGGGGATATGCCGCCCACTGGAAATATAAAGATTCCAGCCATGACGAAAGTCAGCTAGAACAATGGATTAAAAAGTTGCGCGAAGTACTCGAAAATCCCAGTAGTAATGCATTGGAATTTCTCGATAATTTCAAAATGAACCTCTTTTCATCTGAAATATACGTGTTCACACCGAAAGGGATATTGAAACGCCTGCCACAAGGAGCTACCGCACTTGATTTTGCATTTGATATCCATTCAGAAATCGGTTATCACGCAATTGGTGCAAAAATAAATCACAGGCTCGAGGCTTTAAGCTATATATTAAAAAGTGGAGATCAGGTTGAAATTCTTACTTCTGAAAGTCAACTGCCTCGTAAAGAATGGCTTGATTTTGTAATCACAGCCGGCGCAAAAGCTAAACTAAACGACTCTTTCAAAAATGATAAAAAAGAAAGCCTGAAAATTGGCCATAAACTACTTGAAGAAAAATTGACAGAATATAAACTTATCTTAAATAATGAACTTTTATTAAAACTCTTTTCCGTTTATGATGTAAATACGAAAGATGAACTTTACTCTAAAATTGGAAATGGAACAATTAATCTCGACGAATTTGAGCATGTGATTAAAACAAAACGAAAAAATAAAATTGCAACATATTGGGATATTACGTTTACAAAAACTACGTCCTTATTCGGGATGGGAAAAGATAAAGCAAAAACATCTTCTAAAGATGACCACAACGTTGAGGAGCAGCAACCAAATGAAGAAACTCGCAGCAGTAAAAAGAAAAAATCGATGGTACTCAGCGAAAGCTCTGATGCCGCAGAATACATTATTGCAAAGTGCTGCAATCCAATACCAGGCGATAAGGTAATGGGTTTCTTAGATCCTGTAAATAAAGTGATCATCCACAAAACAATTTGTCCAACAGCTATTAAATTGATGTCTAGCTACGGCGATAGAATTTTATCTGCAAAGTGGACGGTTCATAAAGTACAATCATTTCTTGTTCGTGTAAAATTAAATGGAATCGATCGCATTGGAATCGTAAACGATATCACAAAAGTGATTTCCGATGAATTAAGTGTTAACATGCGATCAATTTATTTTGATAGTTTAAATGGTGTATTTGAAGGCAACATTGATTTATATGTTCATAGTGTTACTGACTTGGATAGTTTATCCGCAAAATTAAAAAAAATTAAAGGCGTAAATTCTGTTGCAAGAGTTGATAATCAAGAAGTAATTCAACCGTAAAAGAATTGTTAAAATAAAACTCGATGAAAAATATGAAATATGAGTACAACTGAACCAGGCATCAGAGAAAATGTAAAAAATATTTTTATAAATTATTTAACCGAAAAGGCTCACCGAAAAACCCCGGAGCGTTTTGCTGTGTTAGATGAAATTTATCAGAGTAATGGTCATTTTAACATTGAATCGCTTTACATGCAAATGAAGGGAAAAAATTATCAAATCAGTAAAGCAACTGTTTATAACACGATTGAGCTTTTGCTGGATAGTAAATTGATAATTAAACATCAGTTTGGACAAACGCAGGCACAATATGAAAAAGTGTTTCATGCAACCCAGCACGATCATCTGATTGACGTGAAATCAGGAAAAGTGATTGAGTTTTGCGATCCACGTATTTATGAAATTATTAAATCTGTATGCGCTGTACTCAATTTTGAGCCTTCTCATCATGCACTCTATATTTATGGCAGCACAAAAAACAAATAATGTAAGCACTCATATGAACATCAGAATAACCACAATTCTAATTTATTATTTTTGTTTTTTTGTTACATCCATATATGCACAAGAAAAACAGGCATCATCGAGAGTATATACAGATGCAAATTACAAGTATCAACTTCAACTGCCTGCTAATTATGTGGAGCTGAAAATTTCTGATGAGAAATTAAGTTTGAGAGAAAAAAAAGATATTGCTTCAACCGTTCGTATTGCACTCAATATTGTGCATTATCAAACTGTCACTGCTTCCGGAAAAATATATGATTTTTCAAATTTTTCTCGCTCTCACGCTTTGTCTCTTTATCGGCAGGGTGACTTAAAAAAATCAGATAGTCTAATGATCAAGGACTACTCTACAAATCAAGGATTGAAAGGAAGAGAAATTTATGTCAGATTGGTAAATAGTATTCAGAAAGATGCCACCGGAACTGAAGAACAAGTGATTAAAGGACCGGCTTTTATATTTGATTTTTCGTCGCAAATAGGCATTCCTGGAACGGCTCTTATCATTCATCAGGTTGCTGATGATAATAAAACCTCTCGTGCAATTAGAAGCATTGTTGATGGATTAAAGATTGGACCGTAAATAGTGTCAGCAAGAAAACGCCAATAATTTCGTTACTCTGGTTTTGAAAA
>JAVHQG010000347.1:0-9031 GCA_036171035.1 Bacteroidales bacterium | reverse complement strand
AAAGCCTGCACACAACCTCGCTCAACCTGTCACAGGCAGGTTGCCGTGAAAGCCTTATTCTTGACATTTTCTTATCTGACACTGAGTTTTCTTCCAAGAACTATTTAATAATCAATAGTAGTTTTTCAACATTATAAAAAGTATCCTGGAAACCTCATCACTATAAAGAAGTCATAATATTTGAAATGAAGCCCTATTTTGTGCAAATTTTGTGCAAATTAAAAAAGCCCTTTAGAACAAAACGTCTAAAAGGCTTATCTAAGTTGTGACTCCGAAGGGATTCAAACCCCCAACCTTCTGATCCGTAGTCAGATGCACTATTCAGTTATGCTACGGAGCCAAAACGAATGCAAATATACAAAAAATATTTTACGCCCAAAATAAAAAAAGCGACAAGATTTTATCCTGCCGCTTTCTTAATTACCAATTTACTAATTATTGAAACGAAATAGTGAGATTTTTTATGTCTGATGGCACATATGGTATTAGTGATGAAATATCGTTAAAAGAATCTGTAAAACCTGTATTATTTGGAACTGTTGTCCCACAAGAAACAAATCCGGTTGGAGCTGTAAAAAAAGCCGGTTGATCTGTGTTTTTCAAATAAGAATTTATCTGATTTTGTGTTGCTGTAGGATATACAACATGAATTGCTGTATTCAATACATTGTAAACACTATACGTATTAAAGATGTCAACTGTACTTGCAACATCTGTTGGAGAAATTGCAACTTTAGCAATCCCAATATTTAAACTTGCATCAGAATGGGCAACAAAAGAATAACATTTCCCAACCAAAGCCGGGTCAACAATTGTTGCGCTCGGATGATTTGAATTGCCCCACATTGTGAGTAAATTACCGTTTTTACCAACAAACATTTTCATGTTATTTATATAGTTTGTATTTGCAGAAACTAATTGTGGGAAACCAGCTATTGAAACAATCATTTGTTTTTCATAGCCTGTAACTGATGCTTCTTCGCTATATTCAACTTTGTATTTTGTGTTGGAGTAAGTAGTTCCAATATTTCTATCCCAATCGTAAGGACTAATGATTGCAACACCTTTTACAGGATTGTTGTTCCAAAAAACCTGAATTGCCGGAGAAGACTGATCGGAAACAGTCATTTTATATTGGTAAGTTGTACCATTATAAGCTGCATTCTGCACTACAACAAAACTTTTTGTTCTGCCATCTTCATGCGAAGGATATGAAAAGCTCATTGCTGAAGTGATATTTAGTGAATAAATTGCGGTCATAATACCCTGCACAACATTAGCCGCAGCGCACCCAACATTAATAAAAGTACGAAGATTTGCATAAATCACGCCGCCAGTTAAGGTATCTGCCTCAACTGATTTTGCTGAAGATGAATTCATAGAACTTGGCACATCAACTTTAAATGTAGATGGAACCTGATTCGTTGGAGTTGGCTGCACTACATCCGTATTATTTTTTTTGCAACCACCTAAAACAAAAACAAACACAAACAAGAAAATCAAGCCAAAACTAAATACACTTTTTGTTTTCATAATTCAAATTTTTAATGAATAAATTTATTTCAACTGCCTAACAACAAATTTACACATAAAATTTAAAGTACCCTTACTACAGAAATTTTATTATTGATAAATTATTATAAATCGTTAAACAAACTTATAGGAACATAAATATTTTTTTTAAATTTGGACATTCTTAAATTTTAAATTTTAATATTCATGAAGATATCAATGATAGGAACCGGATATGTTGGTCTGGTTAGCGGAACTTGTTTTTCAGAGACTGGAATAACAGTGACGTGTGTGGATGTTGACGAAAAAAAAATTAATGGTTTAAAAAGTGGGCTAATTCCAATTTATGAACCCGGGTTAGAAACGATGGTTAAAAATAACTTTGAGAAAAAACGATTGTTTTTTACCACTGATATTGAAGAAAGTTTGACCGAATGCGATTCTGTGTTTATTGCTGTGGGAACACCACCAGATGAAGATGGAAGTGCTGATTTGAAATATGTGTTAGGTGTTGCCGGAGAAATTGGTAAATATATGAATGATTACCTTGTTGTTGTGACTAAAAGCACAGTTCCTATTGGAACATCAAAAAAAATAAAAGCAACAATTCAGGAAGAACTCAATAAAAGAAAATCTGATCTCACTTTTGATGTGGCTTCAAATCCCGAATTTCTTAAGGAAGGTGATGCTATTAAAGATTTTCTGCGCCCGGATAGAATTGTTGTAGGTGTTGAATCAGACAAAGCAATGAAAGTCATGCAAAGGCTCTACAAAGCGTTTGTTCTCAACGGACACCCTATCATTTTTATGGATATTCCGTCTGCTGAATTAACAAAATATGCAGCAAACTCAATGCTGGCAACTAGAATCAGCTTTATGAACGAAATGGCTAATCTTTGTGAGATTGTTGGTGCAGATATTAATTCTGTTAGAAAAGGAATTGGCAGCGACTCTAGAATTGGTAGTAAATTTCTATATGCAGGCGTTGGTTACGGCGGTTCATGTTTCCCAAAAGATGTAAAAGCATTAATTAAAACAGCTGACGAAAATGGCTTTTCACTTGATATTTTAAAATCTGTTGAAAGCGTTAACAATCAACAAAAATCTGTGTTATTTAAAAAAATATTACAACATTTCGATGGAAATTTAAAAGGCAAAACCTTTGCTATGTGGGGTCTGTCATTTAAGCCAAATACTGATGACATGAGAGAAGCACCCTCTCTTGTAATGATTGAAAAGCTTGCTAATGAAGGCGTAATTGTTAAAGCATACGACCCGGTGGCTATTGAAGAAACTCACAGACGTATTGGTGATAAAATAACATATTGCAAGGATATTTACGAAACGCTGATTGATGCAGATGGGCTTATTGTTATGACAGAATGGTCTGAATTCAGGGTTCCAAATACAAAAGTAATGGAAAAATTAATGGTAAATAAAGTAATTTTTGACGGTCGTAACATCTTTGAACCTGAAGAAATACGTGAGTTGGGGTACACATATTATGGCATTGGGAGAAAATAAAACACATATTAACTAATGAAAAAAATTCTAGTTACCGGAGGTGCCGGATTTATTGGCTCACATCTATGCGAAAGACTGCTTAATGAAGGGAACGAAGTGGTATGTTTGGACAATTATTTCACAGGTTCAAAATCAAATATTGTACATCTGTTAAACAATCCCTATTTCGAGCTGATCCGGCATGACGTTACAATGCCATTCTTTATTGAGGTTGATGAAATATACAATTTAGCATGCCCCGCATCGCCTATTCACTACCAGTATAATGGGATAAAAACCATTAAAACATCTGTAATGGGAGCAATCAATATGTTAGGTCTTGCAAAAAGAATACGTGCAAAAATACTGCAAGCCTCAACCAGTGAAGTTTATGGAGACCCAAACATCCACCCACAAAATGAAAAATATTGGGGGCATGTAAATCCTATTGGTCCAAGATCATGCTACGATGAAGGCAAGCGCTGTGCTGAGTCCTTATTTGTAAATTACTACAACCAAAATCATGTGAGAATAAAAATCATTCGTATTTTCAACACATATGGACCCAATATGAATCCAAATGATGGGCGAGTGATTTCAAATTTTATTGTACAAGCCTTGAAAGGGACTGATATTACTATTTATGGTGATGGATTGCAAACAAGAAGTTTTCAATATGTTGATGATCTTGTTGAAGGCATGATCCGAATGATGAACACAGAAGATAGCTTTATCGGTCCTATAAATATAGGCAATCCTGGAGAGTTTACGATACTTGAACTTGCAGAACAGATTATACAGCTTACAACTTCAAAATCAAAAATCATTCATATGCCATTGCCTGAAGATGATCCTATTCAACGTCAGCCAGATATTAGTCTTGCAAAGAAACATCTCAATAATTGGGAACCTAAAATTCAGCTTGAAGAAGGACTAATAAAAACAATAAATTACTTTAAAGAAATAATTTAATTCAATTTTTATGAAAGGTATTATTTTAGCCGGTGGCTCCGGAACTCGCCTCTACCCAATTACACAGTGCATTTCAAAACAAATCGTTCCGATTTACGATAAGCCAATGATCTACTATCCTCTATCTGTTTTAATGTTGGCAGGAATACGGGATATTTTAATTATCTCTACGCCAAAAGATATTAGACTTTATCAAGATTTATTTGGCACCGGGAATCAAATAGGGTTAAATATTCATTATGAAATACAACCCTCACCGGATGGATTGGCACAAGCATTTATTCTTGGAGAAAAATTTATTGGGAACGACAATGTGTGTTTGGTTCTTGGCGATAATATATTTTATGGTGATGGATTCAGTCACGTTTTAATGGAAACAGCTAAACTTAAAGATGGGGCAGTTGTTTTTGGATATTATGTAAAAGATCCTGAACGGTATGGTGTTGCTGAATTTGACAATGATGGGAATGTAATCAGCCTTGAAGAAAAGCCAAAAAATCCGAAATCAAATTATGCCGTAACAGGTTTGTATTTTTATAGCAATGATGTGGTAGCAAAGGCAAAAGCATTAAAACCTTCAGCAAGAGGGGAACTTGAAATCACAGATCTAAACAAACTGTACATGGAAGAAAAAAGAATCAAAGTAAATCTGCTTGGGCGTGGCATGGCATGGCTCGACACAGGTACACACGAAAGCCTTTTGCAAGCATCAAACTTTATTGCAACCATTGAAGCAAGGCAGGGACTAAAAGCTTCGTGTATTGAAGAAATTGCATACAAGAAAGGATTTATCAACAAAGAACAGCTATTGAAATTGGCAGAACCAATGAAGAAAAATCAATATGGTGAATATCTGATTGATTTAGCTAATGAAAAAATTATCGTAAAATAAATATATCTTATTAATATATCATCATCAGATGAAAATAATAGAAACTGGCATTCCCGATTTGTTCATTATTGAGCCAAATGTTTTTGAAGACGAGAGAGGTTATTTCTTTGAATCGTTCAACGAAGCAACCTTTGATAAAGAAGGGCTGGGTAAATACAAATTTGTTCAGGATAATGAATCAAAATCTCTCTATGGAGTGATTCGCGGATTGCATTACCAGCTTGCACCTTATGGGCAGACAAAACTGGTGCGGGTGTTGCAAGGGAAAGTTTTTGATGTTGCCGTTGATATTCGTAAAAATTCTCCATCATTTGGGAAATGGTACGGTGTGGAACTTTCGGCCGACAATAAAAAGCAGTTTTTAATTCCTACAGGTTTTGCTCATGGATTTTCTGTTTTAAGTGAGTCGGCTGTGTTTTATTACAAATGCAGTAGCACCTACAATCCTTCTGCTGAAAGAGGGATCAACATGAATGATGCACAACTAAAAATTGACTGGAAGCTTGACCCACAAAAAGCGATTATTTCAGGGAAAGATAAAATCTTACCAAAATTTGCTGATGCTGAAATGAATTTTATTTTTGAAAATTAAAGCTTTGGCTTAAAAAAAAGAATAATCGTTTGAGATGCCGTATCAACGTAGCTTATATTTAAAAAATCTTTATCAAGTTTAATCACATTAAAACTTGATTTTATTGCTTTGTAATTTATTAAATATAGTGTTTTACGATCAGTTGAAAAAGACCATGTACCTCGCTGCTCAATGGGGTCGGTAGCTTTACATTTTCGGACTCCTTCATAGTGAATATATGTGCCATCCATATTAAATTTTTCAGCGTTATCTTTTTCACATGAATCGAGAACTGCGTAAAATGAGCTATCGGAGGTTGTGCAATCATAAAGTTTCCACGTTACTCCGGTAAGCCGCTCCTCATATACAAGCTTGGTTTCTTTTTGGCAAGAAAGGTAAAATAATGGAGCTATCACAAAAAAAACAATTATTGCAATTATATATTTTGCTTGTCTTAACATGAATAGACTTTTTCCCGTTTTATATTTTCAATAAATTTTCAGCGAATATATTACTTTTACCAATTAAAAGTTAATATGTTGATTTTTTTGCCAATAATTCACTAAGAATCACAAAGCCTAAATGATTTTATTTAAATTTTTGTAGTGAAATTTTGTGTTGGAGTCTGTCTCGAAAAACAAGAGATGCTTTGTGGTTATTGATTATTAGACTATTGCTTTAACTCTTAATACGTATTACTTTTGAATCTTGATACAAATATACTGAAATTAATGAAATCACAACATATTAAAATCATCGCCTCAATCACAGGAATTGATGCGATATCAATTGAACGCACAATAAAACTTTTTGATGAGGGTGCTACCATCCCATTCATTTCTCGATACAGAAAAGAAAATACAGGTGGTTTAAATGAGGTTGAAATTGCAACTATAAAATCTGAAAGCAATCGACTGGCAGATATTGAAAAACGACGAGACACTATTATTAAATCTATTGATGAACAAGGAAAGTTAACTGATGAATTGAAATTTAAAATCGAAAATTCTTATATCCTATCTGAATTAGAGGATATTTATCTGCCTTTTAAACAAAAAAGAAAAACCCGTGCATCAATTGCAATATCACGAGGATTAGAGCCACTTGCGCTTGCAATCATGAAACAAGATAATTGCGAACCTACGATTTTATCAAAAAAATATGTTTCTGATGATGTGAAAACTATAGAAGACGCATTGCAGGGCGCAAGAGATATTATTGCAGAACGAATTAGCGAAAATATCACAATAAGAAATAAAATCAGATTATTATTTGAAAAAGAGGCAGTAATCTATTCAAAGGTTCAAAAGAGCAAGGAAGCAGCAGGCGAAAAATATAAAGATTATTTTTTATTTGAAGAACGTTTAAATAGATGTCCATCACACAGGCTACTTGCAATAAGGCGTGGAGAAGCTGAAGGGTTTTTGTCTGTTTCTATAGAACCCCTTGAAGATGATGCAATCAATATCATTATGAAAGCAATTATTAAAGGCAAAAATGCTTCATCTGAACAGGTTGCAATAGCTATTAAAGATAGCTATAAAAGACTGATACAACCTTCTATTGAGAATGAATTTGCAAATTTATCAAAAGAAAAAGCTGATGCAGAAGCAATCAAAGTATTTTCTGAAAATTTAAGACAATTGTTACTTGCACCACCATTGGGGCAGAAACGTGTGTTAGCCATTGATCCCGGCTTTAAAAGTGGATGCAAGATTGTTTGTCTTGATAATCAGGGAAACCTGTTACATAACGAGACGATTTTTCCCCACAAACCTCAGGAAGAGGTGATACAGGCGGCAAAAAAGATGACGTCTGTTATCAGCATGTATAAAATTGATGCGATTGCAATTGGAAATGGAACGGCGGGACGAGAAACAGAAAATTTTGTAAGAAACCTCCGATTAGACAGGCAGGTACAGGTGTTTGTTGTAAGCGAAAATGGAGCTTCTATTTATTCTGCCTCTGCAATTGCACGCGAAGAGTTTCCACAGTATGATGTAACAGTTCGTGGTTCTGTTTCTATTGGACGACGACTGATGGATCCGCTGGCGGAGCTTGTAAAAATTGACCCGCAATCAATTGGCGTGGGACAATATCAGCATGATGTTGATCAAAATAAATTAAAAGCCGGATTAGATCATGTAGTAGAAAGTTGTGTGAATTTGGTTGGAGTAAATGTAAATACAGCCGGCAAACATCTTCTAACGTATGTATCCGGGCTTGGATCTCAATTGGCACAAAATATTTCAGATTATATTAAAGAAAATGGACCTATTGAAACAAGAGACGCATTAAAAAAAGTCCCCAGAATGGGAGCTAAAGCATTTGAGCAATGTGCTGGTTTCTTAAGAATTCCAAACTCTAATAATCCGCTTGATAATTCGGCTGTGCATCCTGAAAGTTATAAAATTGTTGAGCAAATGGCGAATGATACTCACTGCAAAATCTCTGATCTGATAAGAGACGAATCTCTTAGAAAAAACATTAATTTACAAAATTATCTTTCTGAAAATGTTGGTCTTCCTACATTGAAAGATATTATGGAAGAGCTTGCAAAGCCTGGCAGAGACCCTAGACGTATCATTAAAGTATTTGAGTTTTCACAGGATGTTTTTAAAATTGGTGATCTGAAAATTGGAATGGTACTCCCTGGTATTATAACGAACATTACAAATTTTGGGGCATTTGTTGACATCGGCGTGAAGCAAGATGGACTGGTGCATATATCAAATCTGAAAAATGAATTTGTAAGCAATCCGACCGATGTGGTCTCGTTGAATCAACATGTTTCTGTTAAAATAATTGATATTGACATACCTAGAAAAAGAATTCAGCTAACAATGAAAGAGCCGTTTTAATTTTAAAAGATATGAAAACTGCTTCTCTTAAAGAATTAAAAACAGAAATTTGCACACTTTTCCCTACGCAACTTATTGATATTGTAATTCAGCTTGCCAAATATAAAAAAGAAAATAAAGAGCTGCTTACCTATTTGCTCTTTGACGCTGACGATGAGCAGTCTTATATTTTGAGCATTAAAGATTATATTGATACACAATTTGTGATGGTGAACAAAAACAGTTTGTATCTGGCAAAAAAAATGTCAAGAAAAATTCTTAAGACAACAAATAAATACATTAAATTTTCAGGTTCAAAAAAAACAGAGATTGAGTTACTCATTTTTTTCTGTAAAAAATTGAAAGAGTCAGGTCTCCCGGTGCATACAAATAAAGCACTGGAAAATATATATCAGAGGCAAATTTTGAAAATTAAAAAAACGTTATTGCTTCTACATGAAGACTTGCAATTTGATTATTCAGAGGAAATACAATTGCTGTAGTTGAAAGTTGAAAGCTAAGTCCACGCCGGAAAATCTACTCTCCTTTGGATCAGGGGTCAGGCTAATTTTTAAAATTTGTATTTTGCCAGGTGATTACATGATTATTATTCCTTCTCTTCTATCCCAGATAAATTCATAAGGCTTTTTAATAAACCTGTTTTTAAATCGTCATTTTTATGAATAGTAATAACTAATAAAATACTAACATTTCTCACTTCAAAATGTAGCGTTTTCAATA
>JAVHQG010000346.1:0-1751 GCA_036171035.1 Bacteroidales bacterium | reverse complement strand
AGCCTCATTCTTGACATTTTCTTATCTGACACTGAGTTTTCTTGCAAGAACTAAAATAGAACAAAAATAAAATCATTGAATATTGAATATAGGTTTATTTTTCGGCTCATTTAATCCGGTTCATATAGGTCATTTGGCTATAGCTAATTATATGCTTGAGTTTACAGATCTTGATAAAATTTGGTTTGTAATCAGTCCACAAAATCCATTGAAAGAAAAAAACTCACTGCTCCCTGATTATCACCGTTTTGAAATGGTTAATCTGGCTATTGGTGACAATAGCAAAATGAAAGCATCAAATATTGAATCGAAATTGCCAAAACCTTCTTTTACAGTTACTACATTGACTTATTTAAAAGAAAAATATCCTGATCAGCATTTTGTTTTAATTATGGGTTCAGATAATTTGCTTACATTTCATAAATGGAGAAATTTTGAAACTATTATTCAGGATCATGAACTGTATGTTTACCCAAGACTTAAGTGTGACGGCGTGCCTCAAATCAATCTTGAAAAAGTAAAATATATTAATGCACCGATAATGGAGATATCTTCAAGCTTTATTAGGCAAGCCATAAAAGAAAAAAAAAATGTTCGTTACTTTTTGCATGAAAAAGTTTATGATTTTATTATGGATATGCACCTCTATACTAAATGAGTTTTTAATTTAAAGTGGTCTTGCTACAAGAATCCCTGTGTCTTTTTTCTTTGCTAAAAGATAATTTTTTAAAGGCACTTTGCTAATCATTACTTTGTGAAACTGACTTGATGCATGTATGAAATATAACTCATCGTTAACCCATATTGCAAGCCCTGTATGCGAAACATCCAGCCATAAAGTGCTTGTAGTGAAAGTAATAATATCTCCTGATTTTATAGCATTTTTATATTTTTCAAAATTATCTTTTGGCAGATAAAATCTCTTTCTTGTAGAAAGTTGTTTCTCGATATTTTGTATTTCTGCAAAAATATTTTTATCCTTAAGTGCTTTGTATTTTCTTTTATTCCCTGTCATATAACAGATTTTTTTATTATATGGAATTGTATCAATCACTCCACTCATTTCGGCAACAACTTTTTTTGATTCATTATCATAAATCCAGTCTGAGAAATAATGTAGGCGAGAGCTGTATGTGCCTATTTTACCGTTTCTGTATCGAACAGTTAAAAGTTCATAAGCAAAATCACAAAACAGATTTTTTTGATTTTTTATACATCTCGAAAGAGCAAGAATGGTCTCAACAAATGTTACGCAATCAAATTTCTCAAAACCCATAACGAGAGTACTTTGTTTTGCGCCCCTTCTCATCAAAGAACCATAAGGAACTCCAATAAAATGTTCCGCCATTTTTTCAATAATAATATTTATAGGTTTTTCTTCTAAAGTATCTTCTATAGCAAGAGCTATACACTCTTTGAAAATAAGGGTATCTTTAGCTTCATAACATATTCGTAACGAATCGTTGCATAAAGAGAAGTTATCAATTAAAAGCTGATTTTTTTGTGCTTGAGAATGCCTAAACATTAAACATACTAGAATCAGAACAAGCAAAACAAATCGAAAGGATGAAATCATTTTACGATGAAATCTGTTTAATGAAAATGTAGAATTTTATAGTGTCAGCCAAAAGATGTCAATAATTTCGTTACTCTGATTTTGAAAAACAAAAAATCTTTTGTAGCAATAAAAACAAAAAAATCGCCTACATTTTAAGCGATTTTCTGTTTCATCTGTGATCTCGCTGGGATTC
>JAVHQG010000345.1:0-1759 GCA_036171035.1 Bacteroidales bacterium | reverse complement strand
ATTAAATCCCTTCGGGATTAATATAAAAATGAAGTGAGAAATGTTAGTTATTAAATTACCTAATTAATTTCGACTTTGTGCAAAAATAAAAAATTAGTATTTTTGTGTAAAGTTTACTTATGAAGTTATTCCAGTCAAAACAAATTGCCGACATCGATTTATTTACGATTAGCCATGAGCCTATTGCTTCTATTGATTTAATGGAAAGAGCTTCACAAATGCTGTGTAATGAGTTTGTAAATAGCTTTAAATCGAACCAGAAACTCATCTTTTTTATTGGTCCCGGTAACAATGGTGGTGATGGTCTTGCATTAGCCAGAATGCTCGCTGATAATGACTTTTTATGTGTGGTTTATATTGTTAAAATTTCGAACAAACTTTCGGCTAATTGTGAGCTGAATTTGAAAAGACTACATGCTCAAAAAGGGGTTAAAATTAAAGAGATCAAGAACAATAAAGATTTTCCGAAAATTCAAGAAAAGGATGTGATTGTGGATGCGCTTTTTGGATCAGGACTATCAAGACCGGTTGATGGCTTGGCTGCAGAGGTTATTAAGTGGGTAAATAAAAGTCTGGCGAAAGTTGTTGCAATTGATATTCCATCGGGCTTGTTTGGCGATGATAATGCTGTTAATAATCACGAAAATATCATAAAGGCAGATTTTACCTATTCCTTACAGTTTCCAAAAATATCTTTTATGTTTGCTGAAAACGAACAATTTGTAGGATTATGGAAAGTATTGCCAATAGGGCTTAATGAAAAAATTATAAGTGAAACAGAAAGCAATTATTTTTATCTTACATCAAATTTTATTGGCAATAAAGTAAAAAAAAGAGTGACGTTTGCCCACAAAGGGTCTTTTGGTCATGCAATGCTTGTTGCAGGCAGTTATGGTAAAATGGGTGCAGCTATTCTCGGTGCAAAAAGTTGTCTCCGTTCAGGCGTGGGATTATTAACAGTGCATCTTCCAAAAAGTGGCTATCAGATAATACAGATAGCTGTTCCTGAAGCGATGGTTTCTGCTGATGATTCTGAAAAAAATATTTCGTTGTTACCGGAAATAAATAACTATTCTGCAATTGGGATTGGTCCGGGAATAGGTATCCAAAAGCAAACAAAAGATTTTTTTAAAAATATATTATTACAAATTGAAGTGCCGTTGGTAATAGATGCAGATGCATTGAATATTTTTTCTGCAAATAAATTAATGTTGAAATTATTACCCAAACAGACGGTTTTAACGCCTCATCCGGGAGAATTTGACAGGCTTGCGGGGAAATCAATAAATGGATGGGAAAGGCATTTAAAACAAATAGAATTTGCAAAAAAATATCAGATTGTTATTGTGCTGAAAGGAGCACACACAAGTATTGCAATGCCTGATGGTAGATGTTTTTTTAATGCTACAGGAAACCCCGGAATGGCAACTGCCGGAAGCGGCGATGTGTTAACAGGAATTATATTATCTTTGTTAGCGCAAGGCTATTCCTCTGAAGATGCTTCTTTGGTTGGCGTATATTTACATGGATTAGCAGGCGATTTTGCAAAATTGAAACATGGTGAAGAAAGCTTGATTGCAGGTGATATTATAGAAAATATTGGATGTGCTTTTTTGAGCGTTAAGAGACAAGTGCGGAATGATGATGAGATGATGGGATGAGATGATGATGGGATGATGTGATGATGAGATGATGTGATGATGAGATGATGGGATGATGGGATGATGAGATGATGGGATGATGGGATGATGGGATGATG